>VXSK01000031.1:41022-46208 GCA_009838035.1 Gammaproteobacteria bacterium | reverse complement strand
TCCCTCGATACGGATCTCCGCGCCGGCAGCGGCATCGACGACTACCCGTCCGGGCAACAGCCGCATGGCGAAGCGAAACTCCTGACCGCCCTCGCCCCCCACCTCGATCTCTTCGTCCAGCGGGTAATAGCGCTCCAGTTCCGCCCGGACGCGGTAGCTGCCCTGCCAGAGAAGGTAGCGGGACCCAACGTGCGGTGTCGGCAGCAGTGCGTCAACCTGAACGTCAACTTCGGCGGGCTCCACCTCGATCAGCACGCCTTCGGCCGTGAACACGAAGATGGCGCTGCCGCCCAGGAGCGCCAGCAGAACGCCTGCCGTCAGGCGCAGCCAAAAACGGCCCTTCTGCGCCGGCAGCGCGCGCGTTTCGCCGGCGGGCCGGCGCACCGCGATTGCAGCCGGGGCGTCTTCGTCGTCCGCCAGCTCGGGCGGTCTCGTGTCCCAGGCCTGCGCCAGGTAGCTCACTTCAAGGCGCATCGCTTCGAGAGAAAGCGAGTCCAGCGCCACCTCCACTCCGGCAATGGCGAGCCGGTCGCCTTCTTCCAGCCACTGGGCGCCGCTGATCGGCTCGCCGTTCAGCAGAAGGCCGGAAATGCCCGGATAGCACTGCACCAGCGCCCGGTCGTCGAGGAGATTGATGCTGGCCGCCGGCGGCGCTCCGGACGGTCCGGGCAGGCGAATGTGCGCGCCCGCGCCGCTGCCCAGCAGCACGGGCAGATTGTCCGCCGCCAGGCTGCGCTCGCCCTCCGGCAGCACGAGAATCACGTCACGCGCCATGTTTCACGCCTTACGAGTCAGATGGGATCCGTGCAGATCAGGACCAGCGGTTCCGGCAATCCTTCCGGCACGACGACGAACTCGCGGCGCACGTCGCGATAACCGTCCCGGGTACCCACGGCGGTGTAGGCGCCGGGCCGTAGCTCAAGCATGCGGCTGTCGAAACTTCCCAGGCGGCCGACGTGAAAAATGGTCACCTCGGTAAGGCCGTCGGAACGCAACCACACCGGCGCCGGGGTGGCGGCCACCGCCAGGACCTGCTCGAGACGGCCGATCTGCCCGTCAAGGCGCGCGCCGGGAGCGGGAATGGCCGCGGCTTCGTCCAGCAAACGCTTGCCACGTTGCCAGGCGTCGTCCCGGTTCAACATCCGGGCGTTTGCGATCGTGTTTTCCAATGCGTCGTCCAGCCGCGCACGCTGCTCGGCCTCCGCCAGCCCGCGTTGCGCCGCAACGATGTTCGAGTCGATCTCAAGCATTCCGCGGTAATTGTCGGCCGCCCTGCGCCAGTCTTCCGCGAACCTGCCGGCCATTGCGGCCGCCTGGAGTTGCGCCAGCCGCTGCCCGCGTTCCTCCAGCTCCAGCGCGGCAAGGGCTTCGACCGGACCGGGATCGTTCGGACGCTGTGTCCGGGCAGCCTCGAATGCCTTCCGGGCCGATTCGACGTCCCCCTCTCCCAGCGCCGCATGGCCCCGCGACATTCGCGAATTGAACAGTTGCTGATCGATCCGCGCATTGACCGCCGAAAGCTCCCTGCGGGCGGACTGCCGTTCCGGGTCGATCCCGAGCACCGACTGCCAGGCAGCCCGCTGCTCCTCCAGGCTGCCTTCACGCACGCTGGCCCGCGCTTCGGCCACGGTCTGCATGATTTCCGGCAGCCGGGCGGTCCGCCGGGACGCGGACTGCACCTCCGGATCCGTTGTCCCGAGAAGTATCCCGGCCTTTTCGAGTTCCGCCAGGGCGGTGGCCTGATCGCCCGATTCGATGGCCTGCAGCGCGTCTTCCAGTGCCGCGCGGCCAATGTCCGGCGCCTGTTCGCGCAGCTCCCGCAGCATCGCACCCGCTCTTCCATATGCGCCCTGCGCACCCGGATACTCGCGCCGGCGATAGAAGTCGTCCCCTTTCTGCTCCTCGGCGATGGCCTGTTCCCAGGCGCCGCCCGACCACAGGGAAGGCTGCAGGGTCGAGAGGTAATTCCGATCCTGCAGCATATCGCCCATCGCCGAGTCGGCCGCCTCGCGCTGCATCCTCAGAAGCTGCATGTCCTGGCGGGGCGCCTCAGCCTCCTGAACGATGCGCTCGGGCGGCGGTCGCCGGCTTGCGCGTTCCTCGGCGAAGCGCGGCAACGCGAAGAACAGTACCGTGGCCGCCACCAGCAGGAAGCCGCCCAATGCGTAAGCCACCCATAGTGGCACGCCGGAACTGCGTTGTAGCGGCGGCGCAGGCGCCCCGCCGGCGGCATCAACGCGGGTGCTGGCGCGAGCCCTCGCGACGATGGCGGCGGCCTGTGACGGGGCTTCCGGGTTGGCGGATTCCGCTAGTATCTCGTCCAGTGCCGCCCGCACAGCCTGCATGGTCACCGGCCTTAAGTCTTCGTTGCGCGCCAGCATCGCGGTAACCAGTTCGGCCAGCTCATCGGGAATCTGCGGCTGCCCTGCGGGGGCGGCAGGGGCAGCCAGTTCGGCGCTGCGGATGGCCTTTTCGCTGATATCCGGCGCGAACGGCGGAAAGCCGCACAGCAACTCATAGATGACGCAGCCCAGCCCATACACGTCGTCGCCGGTCCGGGCGGGGCGGCCCTCAAGCCGTTGCGGGCTCATGTAGGCCAGCGAGCCTCCGGGACGCCGAACTCGCCCGTCATCCGCCGCATTTGGCAGCACGGCGGCGCCGAAGTCGGTCAGGCAGGCCGCGCCCGACTCGTCCAGGAGGATGTTCTGCGGCTTGATGTCGCCATGCACCACGCCTTTGCGGTGGGCATAGGCCAGCGCGTCGCAAACCGGCAGCAGGAGCCCTGCGGCGGCGCTCCAGGATTGGCCGGACCGCTCTCCGGCATGGCCACCCCGCAGCACCGGCATCGTGAAGAAATGGCTGTTGCCGTCGGCAACGAATTCCTCCGGGCGCACGATGGCCGGATGGACCAGCGACTGGGCGACCGAGAATTCGCGCCGGAAGCGATCGATACGGGCCGGATGCCGCGCATGTTCATCCGCCAGCAACTTCAGGGCAAGCTCGCGGCCTTCCCGCACATCTTCCGCAAGCCAGACCTCACCCAGACCGCCGGAACCCAACGTGCGGACCAGGCGGAACCGGTCTGCCAGCATCTCGCCTTGTCTTCGATCGGTCATTGAATCGCCGGGCACGGGCTTCAGTATGGCTCCAACGGCCTCAAATGATACGAGCGGTTGCCATCCACCCCAGGGAGCGAAGGCGTCTCGCCTTCGTGGAGGGCGGGACGCCCTCCGCCCCCGGCGCTATCGAGACCGTTTCAGGGGCGTGACAGGGACGTGCCCTCAGGCTCCTGCACACCCGGTGCTGCAAGGTCGCCGGTCTCACGAGCGTAGATTTCCCGCAACAGGCGGCGCCATTCGCGAAACCTTTCCTCGGCGGACCCGGTCAAACGCCGTGTCTGGCCTTCGAGTTCCACCACCATGGGTTCGGCCTCGGCATCGAAGGACTCGCCCACCTCACGCAGCGACTCGAGATGCATCCGGGCCTCCTCGCGCCGGCCAAGGCTCCCCTGTATTCCCATGAAGCCGCCCTGAATCATGGTGCCGGTAACGCCCATGTTGTCGCCGCCGCTGGCCTCGTATGCAACCGCGCCGAGGATCCCGAGAATACCGAGCAGCATGCGCGTGTTCGCCGACCTGCGCATCTCTTCGTAGCTCAGGCGGCCTTCACGGGCCATTCGGCGCCAGTCCGTGTAGGGACGGTCCAGGCCGTAATAAAGGTTGGCGTAATGCTCGTTGACGGCGTCGATCAGCGCGTATTCACGTTCGCGCACCTCGCGCATGCGGCTGACCATGGGCTCGTCCGCGGCCGGCAGGCGCCTGACCTCGTACTGCCCCTTGCCGGTCTCTTCCAGGTAACCGCTGAAGGCCTGCGGAACGAGGCTCTGTCCGTAGCGCAGGTCGCTGATCTCGCGCACGCGCTGCATATCGCCGGAACTCAACTGCGCGCGCGCCTGCAGCAGGTCGTTGGCGATCTGGTTATAGATGTTCTGGTAAGGATCCTGGCCGGGACCGGTGTCGCGAATGTAGGCCTGCTCCGAGACCAGCATCTCATAGTTCTTTTCGAACCACCGCCGGCCGGAAGAGTCCCAGGCGCCGACACGCAGTTGCGCGCTGTAGCCGTCCGATTCTTCGATCCTGCCCGAAATTACGACATCCGCAACCGGGCTGTATTCGGGAAGTACGCTTACCGCCCCCCAATAGCCGGTCGTCTCAAGCGTGCTCTTGAGGTGGTACGGCATGTAGCGCGCCTCGGCGCGGCGAATCTCGGGAAAGATGAAACGCTCGTTGAGTTCCTGGTCGCTCGCGCCTTCGGGCAGCCCCGCATCAAAGACCATGATGCCTACGTTGAGCAGGGATTCCGGTGCAATCTCGGCCTCCGCCCTTTGCAGCCCCACCTGCGTGTATTGGACCTCCCGCGCAGTCGTGCAGGCGCCCAGCACAATGATGCAGGTAGCCAGGCCGAGAGTCGTGATCGACCGGTTCATTTTGATTTCAGCCCCATGTGCTTGCGATATTCGTCCCACAATGCCTCGCGGATGCGCTGATCTTCTTCCTGCTCCGCCGCTTCGCGAATCTGCCGCGCCACCTGGTCTTCCTTCCCGGTAGCCTCAGCAATGTCTTCCGGAATCTCGACCTTAGTCTCTGGCCGCTCGCCTGAGGCTCCGTCCTCGGCCGGTCCGCCTGTTCCCTGTCCTCCGCCGGAACCGCCGCCACCGCCCGCGCTGCTATCGCCTGCGCTGCTGCCGGCCGATGCGCTGCCCGCGCCCTGGCCGTCACCGCCAATGCCCCCGCCGGACGCGTTGGGAATGGTCACCATCGCACCGCCGGAGCCGCCGGGTTGACCAATCATTCCGCCCGCGCCTCCGGAACCGGCGGCCGATCCCTGTCCGGCCGACGCCATGGCGCCGCGTTCACGGGCGATTTCGCGATCGTAACCTTCCATGGATTCACGCAGAGCGCCCTCCGGGTCGCCTCCGCTGCCTGTACCTGCCGGTCCGCTCCCCTGGGCGCCGCCGATACCGCCTCCCGGCGTTCTGCCTGTGGCGCCTTCCATTCCGGGCGTCCTGCCTGTGGCGCCGCCTACTGAGATGGAAGGAGAGCCTACCGAGGCGCTGGGAGAACCGACCGAGGCGCTCGGTGAACCCATCGAACCGCTGGAAGAACCGCCCATGGAACCAACCGAAA
>VXSK01000031.1:0-40922 GCA_009838035.1 Gammaproteobacteria bacterium | reverse complement strand
GAACCGCCCATGGAACCAACCGAAACGCTGGGAGAGCCAACGGATGCGCTCGGCGAACCCACCGAGGCGCTCGGAGAACCCATCGAGCCGCCCGAGGAACCCATCGAACCGCCGGAAGAACCCATCGAACCGCCGGGAGAACCCGAACTGCCGCCAGGTGAAGGCATCGAAACCGGGGGGCCTCCGGACGGCGACGAAACGCCTCGTGTCGATTGGCAATTCGCCAGAACCAACACTGCGGAGAGCGCCACACAAAACCCTGAAATACGAACTGTTTCTTTCATTGCAACTGGTCCACCCTCAGGTTCCAAACTAGCGTGCCATCGGCATACTTGGTAAGCATACCACCGGCAAGGGATTCAGCCCTTGAGGTATTTGATGCGCCAATCAGCCATCGCGTCGCTTGCTGTAATCCTCGTAATTCAGCCGGCCGGCCCGCACGGCAGGCGGATAGTGCCCGTACCGTTCCTGTTCGCGCTTTTGCCGGACCCGCCTCATGACCCAGGCAGCCAGGTTGAACAGCACAAATGCAAGCGCGAACAGCGCCCCCACGTTGTCGAAGAAAAAGTTGAAGAAATCCACGTGTAACTCGCCTCACATGCGCGAAAGGGTGTCGTCAACGCGCTTTATTTTACGCAGATCGCAGTAGTACTATCGAGGCCATGTTGTTTGCCGGCTCAAGCGGAGACTGATGCGCCCGCGCTACCGCAACCTGCTGGCGGCCGTTTTCCTGGCGGGCGTGCTGATCGTCGTCTGGCAATTGCAGGACAGCGAGGCCACGACAACGGTGCTGCTCGTGACATCCGCCGAACGCCAGGACGGCGACTCCGCTTCGCTCAGCAACGCGGGCCGGGCCCGTGCCGAGGCGCTCAGCAGGCTCGCGGGCGACCTTGCTGCCCCGGACCTGCTGGCCGGGATCTTCAGCGCCGGCGGAGAACCCGAGCGCGAAACGGTCCGCGTGCTTTCCGAACGACTTGATCAGCCCATTACGGACGTGCTGATCGAGGACCCCGCCGCTTTCGCGCGCGGGCTGGCCAGGCAGCATCGCGGAAAAATCGTGATTATCGTGGCCGGCACGAATCTGGCGTCGGCGCTGTTGGCCGAATGGGACGCCGCCGCGCTGGACCTGGCGGAATTCGGACCGGGACGAATGCACCTCATCAGCCTGCCCTCATTCGGACAACCGCGCACCCTCGTCCTGAATTACTGAACTCGTCCCGCCCTCGCGCAGGCGCCGCCACCGTAGCCCCGCCCAGGGTCAGTTGATGAGGCGGCTGAAGGTGGCGAGGTCGATGTTGGAGCCGCAAAGCAGCACGCCCACGTGCTTGCCCTCCAGTCGTTCGCGCAATGGACCCAGGGCAGCGGCGGTCGCGGTCGCACAGGCGGGCTCCACCATCAATTTCAGTTCCTGCAGGATCAGCCGCATCGCCCTTCGAATCTCGTCATCGTCGACCCGGCCGAGATCGTCCATGTGGCGCCTGGCCAGATCAAAGCTGTATTCCCTGGCGTTGGGAGCCCGCAGGCTGTCCGCAATCGAATCCACCCGCTTCGCCTGAACGGGCTCGTTGCGGGTCAGGCTCTGAAACATCGAATCGGCGCCGAAAGGCTCCGCCCCGTACACGGCAGTCTCCGGACGAATTCGCTTGACGGCCGCGCTCACACCGGCGACCAGCCCCCCTCCTCCGACCGGGATCACCAGCGCGTCCAGGTCCGGCGCCTGCTCCAACCACTCCATTGCGAGGGCGCCCGTGCCGATGGCGATAGAACGTCCCTCGAACGGGTGAACCAGAGTCTTCCCGTCCTCCCTCTCGATGTTCAGGACCCGCTGAAAGGCGGCTTCCGCATTGTCGATCAGCTCCACTTTCGCGCCCCAGGCCCTCGCCTGTTGGATCCGCGCCGGGTTGGCGGGAGAAATGATCACGACGTGGGCCGGCGCGCCCATCACATGCGCCGCCCAGGAAACGGCAACGGCGTGATTGCCGGCGCTGACCGCGGTAACGCCCGTCTGTATCTTTTCCTTTGGCAAGGAAAGCATCCAGGCCAGCGCGCCCCTGGCCTTGAAAGTCCCGGTCATCTGCAACAGCTCGAATTTGATTGATATGCGCATGTCCGGCGCGCGTTTGGCGACTTCCGTGCCGCGCCACTCGTGCACGGGCGTGCGCACGATACGGTCTCTGACGACTTCCCGGTAGGCGCGAATCTCGGCGAGTGAAGGGGGCTCTTGGACAGTCATTTCCTTGCTCCTTGATGTACGACCTCCCGCACGAAGCGCCCGTCGAGATCGCGGGCGCGCACACAGCCCAGCAGGGCCAGATCTCTCTCCACCTCGTCACGAAGAATTTTCAGGGCGCGGTCCACGCCGGCCTCGCCGCCCGCTCCCAGGCCATACAGGTAGCCGCGGCCGGTGGAGCAAGCGGTAGCGCCCAGCGCCAACGCCTTGAGCACGTGCGTACCGCGCCGCACTCCGCCGTCGACGATCACCTCGGCGGCATCGCCGATGGCGTCGCGGACCTCGCGCACCAGATCCACCGGAGCGGGCGCGCCGTCCAGCTGCCGCCCGCCGTGATTCGACAGCATGACCGCGCTGGCGCCCGCCTCCACCGAGCGGCGCGCGTCCTCCGCGCACATCACCCCCTTGATGGCAAAGGGCCCGCCCCATTGTTCGATCATCCGCGCGGCGTCGTCCCAGTCCACCGTCATGTCGAACTGGCGCCCGACATAGCCCATCAGATTGGTATCCTCCGAATCGCTGATTCGATGGGCGAAATTGGCCATTTCGGCTGCGCCCGACGTAAGGTAGCGATAGGTCCAACTCACGTGCCGCGCCACGTCGAGCTTGCTCATGAACGTCAGCTTCGGCGGCACCGTCATGCCGGTGTGGAAATCCCGTTCGCGATTGCCTCCCACGGGCACGTCCACCGTCAGGCAGAGCGCGGAATACTTCGCTTCCCTGCAACGCTCGATGAATTCCCGGTTCAGCCCCGGGTCCCTCAGCACGTAGATCTGGAACATCCGCGGCCCTTCGCTGGCCGCCGCCACATCCTCGATGCTCGTGGAACCCAGCGTCGACAGCGAATACATCGTGCCCGAGCGGTGCGCCGCCCTGGCCGCGCCGATCTCGCCGTCATGGTGAAAGATACGCGACATCCCGGTGGGCGAGAGGAACAGCGGCCACTCGAGCTCCTGGCCCAGCACGGTGACCCCGGCGTCGATCTTCTCGACGTTGACAAGGTAGCGCGGAAGCAGCTCATAGCGGTCGAACGCCGCGGTGTTGTTGTTGAGCGACCACTCGTCGTCTGCGCCTCCACGCATGTAGTGATACATGGGCGAAGGCAGGCGTTTGCGCGCCTGCTTGCGCAGATCCTCAAGGTTGTAGCAGCGATCCAGTTTGCGCGACATCAGCCGAACCTCGACAATTCATATCCGGCGAGCGGAAAATCCCGGCGTCCGCCCAGCAGTTGCTGCGCCAGCGCCTTGCCCGTTCCCGCAGCCATCGACCAGCCCAGGTGGCCGTGCCCGGTCGCCAGGGACAATCCTTCCACGCCGCTGGCGCCCAGGATCGGCACCCCATCCGGCGAGGCGGGACGCAGGCCGCACCATGGCCGCATTTCATCAACGGAAATACGCTCGGCGTGCCTGGGAAGCACGCCGGCCAGCAGCCTGCGCAGGTTCGCGACCCGCCTGGATGAAAGCTCCAGGTTGAAGCCGGTGAACTCCACCGTTCCCCCGACCCGGATTCGACGGTCGCCCAGCGGCACTACGCCGGCCTTGTAACGGTCGTCCAGCACTGCGTGTCCCAGCACGGGCAATCCTTCCGGCATGGGCGCGGTGAGCGAGTAACCCTTGGCCGGACAAACCGGCACGCGAACGCCCAGCGGGCGCACCAGCCCCGGCGTATAGCTGCCGGCGGCCACCACGATCTGATCGGACTCGATCTCCTCGCCACCGCGCAAGCGTACACCCCGCAACCGCCCGCCGTGCGTCAGCAATCGTTCCACGGATTCACCGAAGCGGAAGGCGGCGCCATGCCGTTCCGCTTGCGCTCGCAGGCGGCAACTGAACTTGTAGGCGTCCCCCACTTCATCGGCCGGATAAAAGAATCCGCCGGCCAGATCGTGCCGAATCGCCTCCAGGGCCGGTTCCATCTCCACCACCGCCTCGGCGCTCAGTTCCTCGACCGGCACCCGGTGGGTCGCGAGTGTGGCGGAATGCTCCCGCCCGCGTCTCATTGCCGCCTCATCCCGGCAGACTTCCATGACGCCGGCGAGGGCGGCCTCGTACTCGATAGCGGTTTCTGATCGTATTTCCGCCATTATATCAATGGAATAATTACATAGTTTAAGATTCTTTCTAAAGCTAACCTCGTGGCGGTCGGGCCGGCTGTTCCGCAGAAACCGGTAGCTCCAGGCCAACAATGCGGGGAATGCCGCCAGCCGGACCAGTAGCGCCGCCTCCTCGCGGCCTAGGTACTTGAGAACCGTCAGCCACACGCCCGGCGAATTCCAGGGTGCGGAAAGACTCGGAGTAAGCATGCTGCCGTTGGCGAAGCTGGTCTCCAGGGACGGTCCCTCCCTGCGCTCCACGACCGTAACCGTGGCGCCGCCCCGGGCCAGATACCAGGCGGTACTGACGCCGATGACGCCGCACCCGACGATCAGGACATGCATGACCCCGCCCCGGCCGGTCTCAGGCGGCGATCATGCGGGCGAAACGCGTATAGACACGCCGACCCAGTTCTTCCGAGCGGCTCATGTAGGTGTCCGTGTCGGCAAGAATGCGTGGGGCGCTAATGCGCCCTTCCTCGCTCAGCCAACCGCGCGCGGCGTCCCGCCGGACCCATTCCCGGATCATCGATTCCAGGATTTCGAGGTGAAACTGCACCGCGTAGCCGTTTTCGCCGTAACGAAAAGCCTGGTTAACGCAATCCGGCGAGGACGCCAGCAGGACGGCGTCCTTCGGCAGGTCGAAGGTGTCGCCGTGCCACTGCAGGACCACCTCGAGTGGTTCCAGTTCCGAAAACAACGCGTCGCCGGCGGCGCCCTCCGCCGTCGTGAGGTCGTACCACCCCACTTCGCGCACCGGGTTGGGATACACCTCGCTGCCCAGCACCTTGGCCATGATCTGTGCGCCGAGGCACACGCCCACAAGGGGAACGGAACGTTCCATCGCTTCCGAGCAAAGGCGCTCCACCTCAAGCAGGAACGGGAAACGATCGGTATCGTTGGCGCCCATCGGACCGCCCATCACCACCAGACCCCGATACCCGTCCAGTCGCGGCTCGGCGGAAGGTTCCTGCTGAAAATCGACGATATCCAGCGTAAGCCCCTGATCGCGAAGAAGTGCTTCCAGCATGCCTTCGGTTTCATAGCTTACGTTGCGGATAACAAGTACTTTCGTCATCGACTCGGCCCGATTCTTGCGCCGGGGCATTGTACTTCCCGCCACCCCTCAGGCAGTGAATCGCGTAAGGTTGGGATAATCAAAACGCGCGATCCTAATTGTCATGAAGATCCTGCTGGTCGAAGACGATCCGGAACTGGCGAAAGTTACGCAACGACTGTTGCACCGCCACAACTACATCGTGGATGTCGCGGAGAACCTGGCAGTGGCCCGCTCCGCACTCCTGGGCAGCGGGTACGAGGTCGTGCTCCTGGATCGGCGTCTACCCGATGGTGATGGGATCGATTTGATTCGTTTCGCGCAGAAGCAGGGGCATTCCTGCAAATTCCTAGTGCTTTCCGCGCTCGGAGAATTGCAGGAGCGAGTCGAAGGCCTGGATCTGGGCGCCGACGACTACATGGTCAAACCGTTCGAACCGGAAGAACTGCTGGCCCGAATCAGGGCTGCCGAGCGGCGCCCCACTCCGGAAGTAGGACGGGTGCTGGAAATCGGCTCCTTGCGCCTGGACTGCGATACGCGCAACTTCTATGTCGATGCGGAAGCGATGATCCTGCCGCGACGCGAAATGGTCATACTCGAGGAGTTGATGCACGGCGCAAACCGCGTGGTGGGACGCGAAGCGCTCGAGAATTCCATGTACGGCTACGACGAGCAATACGAATCGAATACCCTGGAGGCGCACATGTCCCGCCTGCGCAAGACGCTGGCCGCCCGCGGCTGCGGCGTGCGGATCCACACCGTCCGCGGCGTGGGCTACATGCTGAGGGAAGAGTAATGAACGGCAAATGGCGCATACCGCCTATCCACCGCTCCCTGGTGGGACAGATAACACTGCTTTCCAGCGCTTTGTTGCTGCTGGCGCTGGCTTACTTCGTTTTCCTGCCTTTCGTAGAGAGGGAAGCGGACCCCGTGGAACTCACCGAATCGCTCGTCCTGCGCCCGGTATATGGGGTGGTGTTCGGTGATCCGAACATGCCCCTGGGCACGATTGTGGAATCTGAGGATGTACAGGCGGCAGCAGAGGTCAACAGCAGCTTTCGCCTGTTCGTACGGCGCGGCGGCGAGGAGATTCGGATTGGAGAGGAACCAAGGTGGGAGGGAGCATCGGACTTTCCGCAACTGGCGTCAGGCACTAACGTGGAGGAGCAGTTCGGCACTTCGTTTGCCCGGATCGATGAAGGCGCAAGCCGCGCGTTGATCCAAACAGGCCTCCGGGACGGAGAAGAATGGTACGTGGAACTGGGTGGAATCGAGACGCCGATCGCAAAAACGACCGGTTTGCTCCGAGGCGCAGACCCCCTGGATTTCTGGATGTCGTCGCAGAGACTTCTGGCGGTCGGCGGCGCAATATTGCTTGGCGTCCTGTGCCTGATTCTTGTGCTGGTTCGCTCAATGCGGCGCCTGGCCGGAATTGCTCAATCGCTGGATCCCCAGGCTCCCAGCCACGTTCTGCCGGAGACCGGCTTGCCCACGGAGATTCTCCCGATGGTGCGGGCGATCAACCGGATGATCCGGAAAATCGACAAGGCCAATGAGGAGCAGGCCTTTTTCCTTGCGGCAGCTGCCCACGAACTGCGCACGCCATTGGCCATAGTCCGCACGCGTGTGGAAAGCCTGCCGGAGGGACAGGACAAGGAGGAACTGAAGGACGACCTGCGCCGGATGTCCCGGCTGGTGAATCAGCTGTTGCGCCTGATGAGCGTGCGCAACGAGGGCAAGCCTTCGGATGCCGTCGATCTCGTCTCCATTGCGAAGAGCGTTGTGACCGAACGGGCGCCGCTCGTGATCGGCAAGGGCGTGGAAATCGATCTGGATGCGGACGGACAGCCGGTCGAAGTACGTGGTGACGAGTATCTTCTCCGGATCGCACTGGCGAACCTGGTGGACAACGCGCTTTCGTTCAGCGACATCGGCCAACGCCTGATGGTGCAGGTGAGCCGGGACAAGAACATCACGGTGCGGGACGAGGGCCCCGGCATCCCGGCGAAGGAACTGGACAGCATCTTTCAGCCGTTCGCCAAGAACCCGCCCAATCGGCCCGGGCACGGCCTCGGCCTTGCCATCACCCGTTCCATCATGGCCCTGCACGGCGGCAGCGTGAAAGCCGCCAACCAGAAGGGCGGCGGTGCTGCCTTCGCTCTGCAATTCTGACCCTGAGAGCGAGGGCGTCCCGCCCTCCGCGAAGACGAGACGCCTTCGCCCCCGGCGAGACCGGCCGCCCTGGGTGCGCCTACTGCACCAGCACCCGCGCCACAACGGTTTCCGTCTGCGGCAACAAACAGATGTCATCCTTGCAAGTCTGGTAAGTCACCTCGGCGTTCACTTCATAGAGCCCGGGCAAGGTTCCCGCCATCGCTTCTATGGGCTTCGCCCAGGTGACTCCCTTGCCCGAAAAAATGTCGTACGAGCCCTTGAATCCGTACGGCGGCATCCTGACTGCGCCGGCCCCCTCAATGCCGTCCGGCAATGAAAAAATCACGCTGGTTTCCTTCATGCCTTGTCCGACATTCCGTCCGGTAGGCGCATACACGTACCAGCCGTCCATCATGTCGAGCTGAACCTCGATGTCCACACTTCTTCCGGTCTCCAGAACCGTAAGAGGTTCGACCCGGATCGAAACTGGGGAGAACGCTACGTTATCGGTTACCGAATCGGCGGGCCCCGCGTCGCTGTCACTCACCGTTTCCCGGCTTTCCGGAGCTTTCGACGCGATCATCGCCTCCTGTTCGGCGCCGTCACTTCCCAGCATCACGTAAACGCGTCCCTGGTGCCGCATCGTCAGCCAGTGCTCCTTGCCCTCATCGTAGAGCTTGCCAATGTCCTTGTCCCACCACTCCTGCTGCATTTCTAGCTGTTCCATCAACTCTTCATCGGTGGGGACTTGAAAGGTGTCCCCTTCGGCAGCCCGGTCGGCAGCGATTTCCTGGTACATGGCGCGCTGAGATTCCAGCGTTGGGCGAGGCCGCGGAGGATACAGGCCCGGGTCCTTGCCGGCGCTTGCAACCTTGTTCACTCCTTCCCACTCCCAGGACAGCTCATTGCTGAATTCGCCGCCGTTCACCGTAGCCACGCTGGCGCCGATGATCAGGTCGATCACTCCGTCGGCGTTCCAGTCGTCCACGTAGACCCGCTGGCCGCTGCCCGGGATGGCCTTGGCGCCGCCCTCGGCCGGCAACAGGTCGATGCCCGGCTCAAAGCGATGTCCATCCGGCGTCTTCACGCCACGGAAGAAGGAAACGGCGCGGCTGCCGGCGACGTAATACGAATCCGTTACCAGGAGATCGAGCACGCCGTCCCGGTCCCAATCCACCGCAAAGGGATTGGTCTTGATGTCGCCCGCAGGAGGCAGGGGCTCCCCCATTCCGGCGAATTGCTCTTGCATCTCCGTGTACGGCCGGGACATCAACGCCTGGCCGTTGACGTCCAGCAGCAACTCGCGCTTTGCGAAGCTCGGATTCCGAGGTCCCCCGATGTTCTCGCTGACGCGCAGGCCGCCACCGCCGCCAACGATCAGGTCGTAGTCCCCGTCGTCGTCCAGATCGCCAAACGTGGCTGTCGAATACACCCAATAATCGAAGGTCCCTATGCCGCCGGGCTCGCCCTCATACGGTACATATTCGGGGTTCCACTCCGCACGCATGGCTTCAATCTCCGGATCTCCAGTCGCAGCGGAGGCAGGGTCGCCCTCCTGCGGGAGCTTCTCGCCCGGCAGGAACCCCTTGGAGCTGCCCCGGAACCAGGTGACCTCGCCCGGGTGATACTGGCCGGTGATCATGTCCTTGTAGCCATCGTCGTCCAGGTCGTAGAACATGGGCGTAAAGCCGATGCAGCACCACTGCGGAACTTCCATGACAGTGCCCTCGGTATCCCGCGCCCACTCGAACTCTTCGGTAAATACCGGTGCGGAATCAGTTCCGACATTCAGGTAAACGCGAATCGTGGAACCGTCCGCGCCCATCGGAAAATCCTCACTGTTGGTCTCGAATTCGCCCACCAGCAGGTCGCGCCGGCCGTCGCCGTCCCAGTCCCAAAGCGCCGGCGCCGCCAGCCCGTGCTTCTCGGTGAGCACCGGGCCGTCGCCGGCCATCACCAGAAACGGCTCACTGAGACTTGGCGCGCCTGGAATAGCCACAGGCATCAATTTCGGAAAACTCATCTCGTCGGCGTGCGCCGCGCCAATCGAAAGAACCAGTCCCAGACCGAATATGTGTAGTTTTTTCATTACTTATTCTCCAAATCGCGGGAAGCCATTACCGGCTCCGAGTCGCCCGGCTTGCTGCCCAACATGACGTAGATCCGACCCTGGTGCCGCATGGTCAGCCAATGTTCCTTGTTTTCCCTGTACAGCCGGCCGATCGTTTCCTCCCAGAATGGGGCCTGCTGCTCGGCCATGCTCTGCAATTCCTCGTCGCTGGGCATATCGATGGTGATTCCCTCCACAGCCCGCATGGAAATAATCTCCTCGTACATGGCGCGCTGCGTTTCCAGGGTCGGGCGAGGCTGCGGCGGATAAAGGCCGGGATCCTTGCCGGCGCTCTCGACCTTGTTGACCGACTCCCATTCCCATGACAATTCGTCGCTGAACTCACCCCCGTTGACCGTAGCGACGCTGGCGCCGATGATCAGGTCGGGTACGCCGTCCAGGTTCCAGTCGTCGACATAGACGCGCTGGCCGCTGCCCGGAATCGCCTTGGCGCCGCCTTCGGCCGGCAACAGGTCGATGCCCGGCTCGAAGCGGTGGCCGTCCGGCGTCTTTACGCCACGGAAGAACGATACGGCACGGCTATTGGCAAAAATATATGAGTCGGTAACCAGCAAGTCCAGCACGCCATCCTGGTCCCAATCGACTGCCAGTGGGTTGGTCTTGATATCGCCACTCGGCGGCAAGCTCATACCTGCCGCCAAGAGCTGCGACTGCTGCTCCGGCGCCAGTTCGAGAGTCGTGAGAGGTTCTCCGTGTATGTCCAGCAAGAGCTTGCGGGCTCCGAAACTGGGGTTCTCGGGTCCCCCTGTATTCTCACTGACGCGCAGACCACCGCTGCCGCCAACGATCAGGTCGTAGTCGCCGTCATCGTCCAGATCGCCAAAGGTGGCCGTGCTGTACACCCAGTAGTCAAACGTGCCAATATCGCCGGGCTCGCCCTCATAGGGCACGAAATCGGGGTCCATCTGGGCCTGCACGGCCTCAAACATCGTATTGACAGCCGCCGCCGGATCACCTTCCTGCGGCAGCTTCTGACCGGGCAGAAATCCTTCGGGACTGCCCCGGAACCAGGTGACCTCGCCGGGGTGATATTGGCCGGTAATCATGTCCAGGTGGCCGTCGGCATCAAGATCGTAGAACATCGGCGTGAACCCGATACAGCACCACTGCGGGACCTCCATGATGGTGCCTTCGGTATCGCGCGCCCACTGGAATTCTTCGGTAAACCGGGGCTGCGAATCCGTTCCCACGTTCAGATAGACGCGAATGGTGGAACCATCGGCGCCCATCGGAAATTCGGGCGGCATGTTCGTTTCGAACTCACCCACCAGCAGGTCCCGTTTGCCGTCGCCGTCCCAATCCCACAGCGCCGGCGCCGCCAGCCCGTGCTTCTCGGTCAATATCGGCTTGTCGCCGCCCATCACCAGGAACGGGTCGGAAAGCTGCGGCGCACCCGGAACGTCCACGGGCATGAGCTTCGGAAAACTCATCTCGTCGGCCTGCGCTGCACTGCAGGCAAAGGCCGCGATAACGATCAGTGTGTTGATTTTGCGCATATGTACATCTCCCGACTTCATATTGAAGGTTTGATTCTCACCTACCTGCCTTACTGTTTATTCTGCATCGTATCGGTTACGCGAACCTTACGGCGAGATAAGAGGCGATGATTTACGATTACGGTCGGGATGGCGTTGATACTGTTGCTGGCTTGCGCGCTCATGCTGAACGGCGCGAGGGCGGACGAACCTGCTGACCTGGCGGAGAAATACCGCCGCCCGCCGTCCGAATGGCCGGCCTATATCGTGGACGAGGGAGTGCAGGCCGAGGACATCGGACCCCTGCCCGCCCTGCCGCCCGTTGCCTGGCACACGCCTGAAAGTGAAAACCTGGGCAAGCTGCTGTTCTTCGATCCTCGCCTGTCGGGTTCCGGCCAGCTTGCATGCATCAGTTGCCACGATTCGCAACTGGGTTGGGGTGACGGCCGCCGTGTGGCGGCGGGACATGACCGCCGCGCCGGACGGCGCAATGCGATGACCTTGCTGAACGCGGCCTATTTCGACCGACTGTTCTGGGACGGGCGCGCCGCAGGACTGCTGGACCTGGCCCTGCAGCCCATCCAGAGCCCCCTGGAGATGAATGCCGATCTCCTGGCCGTGGTCGCAACGCTGGAAGATACCGACGGCTACCCGGCGGCTTTCAACGAGACGTTCGGCTCACCGGATATCAACGCGGAGCGAATTGCCCGTGCGATCGCTTCGTTCGTACGCTCGCTGGTTTCCTCGCCCAGCCGTTTCGACCGCTTCGCCCAGGGTGACTACCGGCGTCTGAACGAGCAGGAGATCGAAGGGCTGCATCTTTTCCGCACCCGCGCGCGATGCATGAACTGCCACAACGGTCCGCGCTTTTCGGACGGGCAGTTTCACCACACGGGCTTGAGTTACTATGGAAGGCGGTTCGAGGATCTTGGGAGGTACGACGTTACCGGGAACCCCAAAGACCGCGGCAAGTTCCGAACGCCGACGCTGCGCAACGTACGGCACACAGGACCCTGGATGCACAACGGGCTGTTCGACGATTTCACGGGCATCCTGCGCATGTATAACCGCGGCATCCCGGTCGGCGCCCGGGCGCGGCCCGGAGCCCCCAAACTATCGCCGCTGATCCGGCCTCTCGGTCTGGACGACCACGAGATCGAGGCACTCGAAGCATTTCTCGGCGCCATAGGCCGGCGCCCGGCATTCGTCGAACCGCCCGCCCTGCCCGGCCTGTCCGAGTCCGCATCTACATCCAATCCCGGCGACACAACAGAATTACTATCCACGGGGACTATCCATACCCCGCGACCTTGAGGGGGCAAACCATGGACATACTCAAACGATCGGCCCTTTGCCTGGCCCTGCTTTCCCTGGCCGCGCAACCCGTCCTGGCGCAGGAATCCGAGACCGAAGAGGACGAAGAAGAGGCCCTGGTTGTTCCCATTGAGGTCGAAGCCCCCGAGCTGCGCGTTCAGCAGGGCCGCAGCGAATACAACGCCGAGTTCATCGAAACCATGCCCACCGGACAGGGCGACCTGGCCGACCTGCTGCGCATGAACCCCGCGGTGGATTTCTCCCGTACTGCCGATCTTGGTGTTGGTACAGGGACGCTCCGGCCCGACGAAATCTCGATTCATGGCCAGTTGTACTACCAGAATCTATTCCTCATCGATGGCGCGGACACGACCAGCGACATTGATCCCGCGATTGCGAAACGGCTCTTGAACAGTAATCACACCGGCGATGTCTTCAGTATTCCCAGCCTTTTTGCCCCGATCAATGGGAGCTCACCGCAGGGCTACTACCTGGATGTCGAATTGCTCGACAAAGTGGAGGTGTACGACAGCAATATCCCGGTGGAGTTCGGGGGCTTCACAGGCGGGGTGGTTTCAGCCCAAGTCAAGTCATACCAGGGAGAAGATACGTTTTCCTGGCATTTCGGCATGCAGCGGGATGAGTGGGAAAGGTTTCATGTCTCCGAAGACGACATTACCGCCAATGACCGAATTAACGCTGTTTATACACCCGACTACCAGAAAACCAACTTCGGTATCAGTATGCAACAGGGCCTTGGCGAGAATCTCGGGCTGACGCTGGGACTAACGCGGCGCCAGTCCCGTTTCACCCAGGAATATGAGGTGGGACTAACGGACATCGTGCGGATGGTCGAATATGAAGACCATATCGACAATCTGATGGGCCGCTTGGACACCAGGTTGGGCAACACCGATGCCGGACTTTCTTTTCGGTACGCAAACCGCCGGCACGATGGCATAACGGGCACAAACTACACCGGCGCATTCAAGAAGGATCACCAGAGCTACGGATTCACCGTGGATCTGGGCAGGCCCGTAGCCGCAGGGGTATTGGACCTGAAACTCAGTATTGATCGCTCTTCCGATTCACTCAACAGCGAATCAAGTTACTTCACCGCACACGAAGCCTATGAGCGCACCGAGCTCCAGTATGAAGGCGCCTTCGGGGACATGGAACAACAGCAAACCCGCATCGCCCTCAAGCCGAAATGGAGCCTTGATCCCATCAATCTGGCCGGTCGTGAACATACCATTACGGTTGGAGGTGAGTATCGCAACACGAGCACCTACTATGAACGCCCGGAAGACATTACCTTTGAACGCTACGACTGTATCAGGGACGTCCCCAGGCCAGGCCTTGGTTGTGTGGACCAAGACGGAAGCGGGGAGAGCGATACAGGCGATGAAAGATACGGCGCACTTCAGTTCTTTTACGCGGGCAAGGTTGATCTGGATTACAACCAACTTTCGATCTACGCTGAAGACAAAATCGATCTCGGCAACCTGCAGGTCAATCTGGGACTGCGCGGCGATTGGGGCAGTTTCCTGGAAAACTTTGATGTCTCGCCGCGCGTCAGTGTGGCTTGGTCGCCTTTTGAAGAAGGCAGTGGAGAACTCACCGCAGGTGCCAGCCGCTATTACGGCAGGAGCTTCTTTCGCTACCAATTGAACGAAGCAATTTACGGCTGGCGGGAAATCTATTCGTACCTCACCCGATTCCGTGGCCGCCCCGGCCAGGAGATGCCTTGCTCCAGACCTGAGTTTCCGCAATGTACGCACCGGACATTTGACAATCGCAGTGGCCTTCTGGATTTGGACACGCCATATTCTGACGAGATATCACTGGGTTGGCGTCAAAGAATTGGTCCTTTCGAGGGCAAATTGCAGTTGCTGACGCGCGAGAGCCGCAAGGGCGTATCCCGGCGGCGCGAGGACGACGGGCTTTACTACTACAACAACGAAGGCCGGAGTTCGACGCGGAGCGCCACTTTGGAATTGACCAACAGCACACCACTGGTCCTCGGTCCGACGGAAACACGTTTTACGATGGGTCTGGGCTGGCGCGACTCGGAAAGTAATCGCTACGACGACGACAGCTACGATGAAGAACTGGAAACCGACCTGATCTATTACAAGGATCAATTGATTCCTCCTGAAGAACTCCCTGCGTGGGACTACAACATACCGTTGAGCTTTCGGTTGAATTCCGTAACGGCGATTCCCGGTTGGGGACTCACCTGGTCAAATTTCTACGTCATCCGCCGTGGTGGAACTGTTGCCGTAGATTTCGGTGAAGATTACACGAGCCCGGATACGGGCGTGCGTTATGACGTCTATGAAGATCACGAGTTCGGCAGCCTGTTTACGATCAACTCGCGCATTCAATGGACCCGTCCATTGACCAATGGATCGGAAATCTACGCCCGCTTCGAGATTCACAATCTACTTGACCGGGTCGTGAACACACAAACTCGCCCAATAGCCGTAAGGCAAATGAGGCGTTTAAACACCCAAGGGCGGCGGTTCTGGATGGAAGTAGGGATGCGCTACTTCTAAAGGACGGATGAACGGTTTCTTGCTTCTCTGCGTGGCCCCGGCGCGCGGGAATAACTCACTCCCAGTGCCATGAATGGGGCCGAGGGCAGTCTGGGACGGCTTGCCGCCTTTCTGGAAACGGGCGGGCCGGTGGTGTGGATATTGCTCGCCATCTCGATCGCCGCGCTCAGTATTCTGCTGATGAAACTCTGGCAATTTTTCCAGTTGAGGCCCGAGCACAACGAGGAGCTGCCCGAGGCCCTCTCGACCTGGCGGCAGGGACGGCATGAAGAGGCCTGGCGCATGCTCAAGAACGAGCGGTTCAGTTCGGAGATCGTCGCTCTGGCCATGCGCGAGTTGGCCCAGGGGCACGCGCATCAGGCGACGCTCAGGGAGGAACTGGAGCGCATCGCCCTGGCAAAGCTGAACGGCCTGCGCGCCCAACTGCCGGCGCTGGAGGTCATCGGCACTCTGACTCCGCTTCTTGGCCTGCTGGGCACCGTGCTGGGCATGATCGCCGCCTTTCGCGCCATGGAGGTCGCAGGCAGCCAGGTCGATCCCTCGGTGCTGTCCGGAGGAATCTGGCAAGCGTTGCTGACGACCGCGATGGGGCTGGCCATCGCGATCCCGGTGATGGCCGCCTACAACTGGATGGACCGCAAGACCCAGCGGGTGTCGGAGCAGATCAACGACGCCGTCACCCAGGTTTTCACGCTCTACAACAGCCGGGGCGCCCAGGACACGGCCGAACCATCCACGCCGGGGTCGCATGCGGCTTGACCACCTGGTCCGGCGGCGCAAACGCGCCATCAGCATGGTCCCGCTGATCGACGTCGTCTTCATTCTGCTGCTGTTCTTCATGCTTTCCACCAGCCTTATACGCGCTCGGGAGATTCCGGTGGACTTCCCCACCCCCGACGCCGAACCCTCGGCCCAGGAGGTCAGGATCATTCGCCTGGAGTCCGAAGACGGGTCGTTCACGTTCGAGGGGCTTCAATACCCGGGTTCGGATCCCGAGGCGCTTCAAAGCCTCGTTGCGACGGATCCCGCGGCCCCCTATGCCCTCGACACGGCGCCGGGCGTAAGCAGCCAGGCGCTGGTCACGCTGCTGGACCGCCTGAACATGGCCGGCGCCAGGAACCTGTCCCTGATCGGGGAAACATCGTGAATCTCTACAGGCAGCGTAAACCGCAGACGCAGGAAAACAGCATGATTCCGCTGATCAACGTGGTCTTCCTGATGCTGGCGTTCTTCATGATATTGGGGCAGATCGAGCGCTCGGACGCGGTCCGGCTCGACCCGCCGGACTCATTGAGCCTCGAGGTCCAGGGCGACTATTCGGCCACGCTGCTGATTACCGCGCAACAGTCCCTTTATCTGAACGACCGGCCGCTGCGGCGGGAGCAACTCGCCGGCGAAATCCGCCGCATTCTCGAGGCGGCCGCCGACCCGCAGAGCGTGCGGGTGCTGGTCAAGGCCGACGCCACGTTGCCGGCCACCGAGCTGAGGCTGGTTCTTGCCCGGCTGCGTACCGCCGGCCTATTGCGCGTTTCGCTGGCGACCGAAGCGCTGGGGGTTGCGTCACCCGGCTGACCCGCATGCATCCTCAGCGAAAGATGCTCCATTGGAGCGTTGCCGTAAGTGTGGCGTTTGCCGCGCATCTATTGCTGGTGGTGGGATACATGGGCCTGAACCCCTACGGCGCGGCCGGCGAAGGCCAGGGCGGGATCGAAATCGGCCTGGGCATGCTGGGCGACATGGGCGAATCGCTGGAAACTTCGGATGCGGCCGAAACGATGCAACTGCCCGTGGAACAGCCTCCCGAGCCACAGCCTCCCGAGCCCATACAGACTGATTTCCAGCCCCCGCCGACGGACCCGGAAACACCGCAGCAGGTTACCGAGGTGGCGGTGCAGACCAATACGGTCGAGGAAATCATCCCGGTGGTGGAGCAATCGCAGACAGCGGAACCGGTCACCGACGCTCCGGCGATCGGACCGCAAACCGGGGTTCAGGCGGCGGCGCCGTCGGCCGGCGGCAGCACCGGCGATGACGCCATCACACAAAGACGCCAGGGTTCCGGCGCGGGAGATTCCCCCGGTGCGGGAGGTTCGAGAGGCCGGCAGGCGGCATACGCGGCGACCCTGGCCGCACAGGTGAATCGCTACAAGCACTACCCCATGGCCGCGCGTCGCGCCCGCGAGGAAGGCACAGCCACTCTCTCGCTGGTTATTCTGCGTGACGGCACCGTCAAGGACTTCCGGATCAGCAAGAGTTCGGGGTCGGATGCGCTGGACGCCGCGGTCTTGCGAATGCTGGAACGCGCGCAACCCTTGCCGGCCTTTCCGGCATCAATGACTGAAGATGAGATTCGCGTGGACTTCCCCGTTTCGTTTTCGCTGCAGGCCCTGTGAGGCAAGAGCAATCGGCGGAACCCCATCGAGGGCCAGGTGCACCGCAGCGGGAGATATTCCAATGAAATCAAGAACTCCGGCCATCGCCGCCACCCTCCTGACAACATCTCTTTTAGCCGCGCCGCTGGCGCAGGCGCTCGAATCGCGCATCGACGCGGTGACCGTTTACCCGCGGGGCGCGGATGTGACCCGGGTTGCGCGCGTTTCCCTGACGCCCGGCGCAAACAGCGTGCTGCTGGAAGGCTTCCCGGGCGATATCGATCTGGGCCGCCTGACCGCCATCGTCGAGAATCAGACGGTCGAGGTGCGATCCATACGGATGGACGTGCGGGAACAGCGCGATGCCTACGACGCGGATGTTCGTCGCCTGCAGGCCGCAATTACGGAGGTGAAGGACGCAATCCAGGCAATCGACGATGAAATCGCCATAGCGGAATTCCAGTTGAAGTTCCTGGAAGGACTCGTACAGGATTCCGCGAGCCGGGAACGCCGCGAGGCGGTGTCGGGCCAGGCCGACGTCGCGTCCTGGCAGCAGGCCATGGACTCTATCGGCAGCGGCGCAGGCACGGCAATGGAGAAGATCCGCAATGCCCGCAAGTCGCGTCGCGATCAGGAAGCGGAACTGTCGATGCTGGAGCGCGAACTGGAGAACAAACGGGATCGCCGGGAGGATTCCGCTGTTTTGCGCATCTCCCTGGATTCGGAATCTTCGCTGGAATCCAACCTGCGGGTCACCTATTTCCAGCGGCAGGCGAGCTGGAGTTCGTCCTATGCGGCCTATCTCGACACGGAGGCCAACCGTCTGCGGCTTACGCACGAGGCGCAAGTCAGCCAGACTTCCAGCGAAGACTGGAATAACGTCGAACTGACCCTGTCCACCAGTAATCCCGGCGGCGCTATGCAGGCGCCCGAGCAGGACAGCCGGTTTCTCGATCTTTACGAATCCCGGATGGGTGCAAGGATGGCCCGTCCGGGAGTCGAGAGGAGGTTCGAGGCGGCCCAGATGCTGGAAGAAGTAGTGGTCTCATCGGCCCGATTGCCTTCCGGCAGGTATGCGGTTCTCTACCGGGCATCGGAACGCGCAAGCATTTCCAATGTCGCCGATCAGGCCCAGGGCGTGCCGCTTTCGGAATATCGCGTGGGTGTTTCGCTGGTGACCCGCACCAATCCCCGGCGGAACGCGAGTGCGTTCCTGAGCGCGCGGTATGCGCACGATAGCGAAACGCCGCTATTGGGCGGACCCATGCGTGTCTTCGTCGATGGAGCCTTCGCAGGCCTGGCGCAACTGCCGGATCTGCTTCCCGGTGCCGAGGCCGTGCTTCCCATGGGACCGGACCGGCAGGTCGAGGTAAGCGCCACGGACCAGGGAGGCGGGAAAGGCAGCGAGGGCTTCCTCACTTCGCGCAATACACAGCTGGCCGATTTTCTTTTCGAGGTCGTCAACCGTCATTCCAGGCAAACGACCATCGAAGTCGTCGACTACTACCCGGTCTCCCGCGACGAACGCATCGAGGTGTCGGTTCCGCGCAGCGCCACGAAACCGGACGAGGAGAACATCGACGAACGCCCCGGCGTGATTGTCTGGCGGAAGACGCTGGAGCCCGGCGAGCGCTGGCGGATCGCCCACCAGTATGAAGTGAGCTTCCCGGAAGACACGATGCTGACGGATCCCTTGTAGCGCGCCGGCAAGCGCTCAAACCCCGATCTGCACCCGGTAAGCGGTTTCGGCGAGACCCACCAGCCCCTTTTGTTCCAGGCTGGTTCCCTCGGTATTGATTTCGCGGGCCGCAAGCCGGCTTAACCGGCAGCGAGGCCCCAGCAATCCGCGCAGCCTTTTCTCGTTAATGGAGAACGGCGGCCCCTCCATGACCTCCGGCGGATATTCGAGACTGTTGATCAGCCCCACCGCGCCCGGCGGCAGCAGACTCGTCAGCTTGCACATGTATTTCGGCTGCAGGTCCGGCGGCATGGCGACCAGCGCCGCACGGTCGTAGAAGGCCGCAACCTCGCCCAGATCCGGGGCCGTCGCGGTGAAGAAATCGCCTTGAAGGATGCGGTAGGGCCCGGCGCTGTAGCAACGAAAGGCGCCGGCCTCTTCGATGACCGGCCTGGCTTCAAGCCCTTCGAAAAACGCGTCGCAGGCCAGCGGACTCACTTCCAGCCCCACGACCCGGTGGCCCTGCTCCGCCAGCCAGCGCATGTCCAGCGACTTGCCGCACAGCGGAACGAAAACTGCACCGCCAGCCGGCGCCCGCACGGACGGCCAATGCTCCTGCAAGGACTCGTTGATGGATTCCTGGTGGAACGCGATCTCTCCCAATTCCCATTTGTTCAGCCAGAATTCCGCTTTCATGCGTGTCAATCGGGGAGGCTGTAGGCGATCAGCGAGTCGCCCTTCTTGAAGGGATAGACCCAGTTGTGCCCTCCGGTGGCGACGACTACGTACTGCTTGCCGCCGGCCATATAGGTCATCGGCGTGGCGTTGGCGGACGTGGGGCCTTCGAACTCCCAGAGCAGTTCGCCGGTCTCGGTGTCGTAGGCGCGGAAGCGCTCGTCTGCGGTCGCGCCGATAAAGACCAGGCCGCCCCCGGTAGCGATCGGCCCGCCCGCGTACGGCGTGCCCCAGCGAAATGGTATGGGTACCGGCGCCAGCTTGTCGACCAGTCCCAGCGGCTGTTCCCACAGGATCTCACCCGCGGCCATGTCGACTGCAACGAGCTTGGCCCAGGGCGGCGCCGTGCACGGCATCATGAAGGGCGAGAACAACGGGCCCTGCTCCAGGCCGTAGTCGGTGCCTTCAATGTATCCGGGCGGACCGATCGGCAGGCCAGCCGTCGGCAGCCTGCCCGCTACCGGATCGATCTCCTCGTTGGGAATCAGGCGGAGCCTGTAAGGAGATTGGCCCACCGGCGTAACGAGGATATTGCTGGCGGGATCAAAGGCGCCACCGCCCCAGTTCATGCCTCCGCCCACGTTCGGCATCATCAGCGTGAACTCCGTGGTCGGCGGCGTATAGATCGGTCCGTAGCGCATCGACTCGATCAGTTCGCGGCATTGGTTTCGGTCATACGGCGTTAGCCCCCAGGCGTCTTCCGGGCCGATCCCGTGCTTGACCAGCGGCGGCGGTCTGACCGGAAACGGCTGCGTGGGCGAAACGTCGTCCTCGGGCATGCCGTCGGTCAGAACCGGACGCTCCTCGATCTCGAAGAAAGGCTCGCCGGTATAGCGGTGGAAGGTGAAGATCATTCCCTGCTTGGTCAGTTGCATCGCAACCGGGACCTTCTCGCCGTCGCGCGTGATCTCCGCCAGTATGGGATTGGTTGGGAGGTCCCAGTCCCACAGGTCGTGATGCAGGATCTGGTAGTGCCAGACCAGTTCCCCGGTGGCAGCGCGAAGAACAATGACGGAGTTCGCATAGAGGTTGTTGCCCGGACGCTTGCCGCCGTAGAAATTCGGCGCGGGACTGGCGGTGGGGATGAAGACCAGGTCGTGCTCGCTGTCCCAGCTCATGTTGATCCAGGCGTTGGCGCCGCCGACATGCCAGGCGCTGCTCTCGGGATCGTCCGCGGGTTCGCGGATCAGCGTGTCGAAGGTCCAAAGGTGCTCGCCGGTCCGGGCGCTGAAGGCCCGCACGGCGCCGTTCATGGAGCTGGCGTCCTTGAACTTGTCGGCGGTCCCGCCAATGATGATGACGCCGTTCACCAACGCGGCCGGCGAATTCAATTGCATGGTGAGGAGCCGGTTGGCCGGCTGCAGTTCGAGAATGATTGGCGTTACGTCAACAAAGCCGCCTTCGCCGAATCCTGCGCACGGCTCGCCGTTGCGGGCATCGACGGCGACAAGGCGCCGGTCGTTGGTGGCCAGAATCAGACGGTGCGCGCAAGCGTCCGCTTCGGCGGCCTCGGGGTCGCGCCAGTGCGTAACGCCTCGGCAGTTGAAGCGCCCGGCGAAAGGCCTGAGATCGATCTCGGGATCGAACCGCCAGCGCTCTTCTCCGGTCGCCGGGTCCAGCGCCATGATCCGATTCAATGGATCGCACAGCACCAGGTGCCGCCCGGCCTCGTCCGGCAGGAGAATCGGAGTCACCTGAAAGCCCACCATCGGTCGCAACTGAGGCGCGAGTTCCAGGTGACCCGTGTTGTAGGTCCAGGCAATCTCCAGGTCCTCCACGTTGGAGCGGTTGATCTGGTTCAGCGGCGAAAAGCGCGTTCCCCCTTCCGCGCCCGCATACGTGGGCCAGCCCGGACCCTCGATAACCGGGCGCGCCTCGAACGGCCGCCCGCCGTCATCCCCGCAGCCGGCGAGCAGGGCGGCTGCCAGTATCGCCATCATCAACGGCCGCCGGTTGTTCGGAAGATTGCGCATCTTTCCCCCTCGATTCAGGCTTGCGCCGAGAAGTGCCGGAAAAGCGCCTTGAATCGGCGCTGCAGGGACTGTTCGGACAGAGGCGCCGGCAGTTTGTCGAAGCCGTGCGGAGCCCCGGGCACGACTTCGAGCTCAACCGCCACTCCGCTGTCGCGAAGCCGGCGCGCGTAGTCGATGTCCTCCTCGTAGAAGAGGTCCTGGTCTCCTATGCACAGGTAAGTGGGCGGCAGGCCGTCAAGCCGTTTGGCCATCGCCGGTGAAGCCAACGACGAGACGCCGTGAGTCATATCGTTGGGTCCGAGGTAAGCGCTCCAGGCGAAGCGGTTGTGATCGCCGCCCCACAGCCAGTAATCCCTTGCGCTTTCCGCCTCCGCGGTGCCCGTGCGGTAATCGAGCATGGGATAGATCAGGCACTGAAAGGTGATTGCGCCGGGCCGGCGGTCCCGTGCACGGAGCGCCAGCGCCGCCGCAAGGCCGCCGCCGGCGCTGGCCCCGCCGAGCACGAGCGTGCTCGTGTCCACGCCCAACTCGCCGGCATTCTCCAGAATCCAGCCCAGGGCCGCATCGCAATCGTCCAGGGCCGCCGGATAAGGATGCTCGGGCGCCAGACGGTAATCGACGGCCACGACCAGGCAGCCCAGCTCGTCGGCCTTGCGGCAAAGAAGCTGCTCGTCCATCTCCGGACAGCCCAGGATGTAGCCGCCGCCGTGGATCCACAACAGACACGGCCGCAAGCCCGGTGAATCGCCGCTCGAATACAGCCGGAGCCTGAGTGACTGGCCGGGGGACGGGCCGTCGATCCGCCTGTCCTCGACATCGACATGATCAAAACCTTCTATCGCGGCCGCCGTCTCCAGCGTCATCCGGTTCAGTTCTCCGCGCGTCTGCACGAGGTTCTCGCTGGTCAATTCCAGCGTCGGGAATTGATCGCGAAAGGGCAGCAGTTCCGGGTGAATGCTCACTCATACTCCTCTCTAGTGTCAGGAACCCATTGGGTTCACCCGCATCTTGACATGTTTGGGCTCAAGAAACGCGTCCAGGCCTTCCGGCCCGAGCTCTCGCCCGAAACCGCTGAGCTTCCAGCCGCCGAACGGCGCCTGGAGTTCCGAAGTGTCGGACACGTTGATGCCCACGGCCCCGAATTCCAGACGGTCCGCCAACGCCCAAGCCAGCTCCAGGTTCTCGGAGTAAACGTAGGCGGCGAGCCCGAAGTTGAGGCTGTTCGATACGGCCAGCAACTCATCCAGCGACCCGCAGCTTCTGATGGCGGCCACCGGTCCGTAGGTTTCCTCGGTCATGGGAAGGCTGTCGAGCGACGCGCCATCGAGCAGCGTAGGTTGAAAGAACAGGCCCTTGTCCAGTTCGCCGCTTGCGGCGCGGCCGCCGCCGATGATGATCCTGGCGCCTTTGGAGACCGCGTCGTCGATGTGGAGCTGCGAGCGTTCGATCACCGAGGCCGTCGTGACCGGACCGTACAGCCTGCCGGGGTCGAGGCCGGGGCCAAGCTCGATCGTTTCCGTTTCCGCGACCAGCGCGTCCACGAACGGCGAATGGGCGTCGGGGTGGGTGAGGACGCGGTTCACCGTGATGCAGATCTGCCCCATGTTGGAGAACGAACGACGCATGGCGGCCTTGGCCGCCGCTTCGATGTCCGCATCCGGCAGCACGATGAACGGGGAGTGCCCGCCCAGTTCCAGTGACAGCCGCTTCAGATTGCCGGCCGCGTTTCGCATGATGTCCTGTCCGGCCGCTACTGAGGCGGTGGCGGAAATACAGGCCACATCGGGGTGGCGCGCCAGTGCGGCGCCTGCCTCCACCCCGGTGCCCGGCAGGTTGGCCAGCACTCCCGAAGGCACACCCGCCTCCACGAAGCACTCCAGGACCACGGCAATGGCGAACGGCGTCTCGTGAGGAGGCTTGACGACGATCGGGCAGCCGGCCGCCAGCGCCGGCGCCACCTTCCAGCAGTACAGGTCCACGGGGTAGTTCCAGGGCACGATGGCGCCCACCACCCCTACCGGGAAATACGAAACCACGTTCTTGACGTTCGGCAGGGAGGAAGGGCGTAGCGAGCCGAACTTGCGCCGGCCTTCCTCGGCGTAATAGCGGATCACCTGGACCCCGAAGCCGATCTCCTTGAGGCTGTCGCAAAGCGGCTTGCCCTGCTCCCTTGTTAGGAGCTCCGCGATCTCGTCGGTTCGCGCCTCGATCCGGTCCGCCGCACGATGAAGGATCGCGGCGCGTCCGTCGGCGTGCATGTCCGCCCAGGCGGATTTGGCCCGTAACGCATGGCCGACGGCCCGGTCAATGTCCGCGGCGTTCGCGAGCGCACATCGCCCGACCCGCGAACCGTCCGCGGGATCGTTTACGACATGCCATTCATCGGACGCCGGGGCGTGAAATTCGCCCCCATAGAAGGGCAGGCACTCAAGTGACGCTGGCATTCGCGGGAGATTACCGCGAGGACAAGCGCCGCCACAACTCCTCGTAGTTCAGATCGTTGAGCCGGTTCGCCCTGGCCTTCTCGGTGGTGTTCGGACTGACCATGATCATCGGCTGCGCGCCGCGCGCCACCAGTTTTTCCACGGTGGCGGCGTTGATGGCCTGCCCCACCGCAATGGCCACGCTGGTGGAGGTGGCGCCGACGCTACCTTCCAGGCCATCGATGGAAATGCCGGCATCGCCCAGCGGGGCGCCGGTATCGATTACGACATCGGCCGCCTCGAACAGCCGCTTGCCCGAAGAATGCCGGGACGGAACTTGCGAAGAATGCGGGACACTGGTTACGCCGATGACCTTCATGCCGATCTCTTTGGCGCCGACGGCGATATCCATGGTGACGGCATTGATCCCTGAATGCGAGAAGATCAGCATCGCGTCATCCGCGTCGGTCTGATGAGAGGACAGTATCGCCTTCCCGTAGCCTTCCTGGGCGTGTATGAAGCGGTATTGCCGCGCCCCCATATCGCCCAGCACCCGATGAAACGAGATCATTGTGCTTTCAACAATCGGCCGGAACCCGACCGCGGTCCCGGTTCTTGGAAACATCTCCAGTGCCGCGAACGAGCCATGGCCCGTGCCGAATGTAAACACCAGCTTGCCCTTCCCGATGCTGGCGGCGCAGACTTCCGCCGCCTTGTCGATCGAATCTTCCTGGTTTTCGAAAACGAGGGCCAGCTTCTCATCCAGCAATCGCCGGTAGTCCTGAATAATGCTCATTGTTGGTTCTTCACCCTTGATGAAATCAATATGGCCAGCATGCTGGCGGCAACGACGGCGCCGGCCACGATGACCAGCAGGCGGTATCCGCCCGCGTCCGCCGCGGCGCCTCCGGCAAACGGCCCGGCGGCGGAGCCGATGCCCTGCGCGGCGGCAATCAGCAGCACGAAACGGTTATCTCGATCCAGCGCGGCGAGATAGCCCATCTGGTAGGGCATGACGAAGCCGATGGAAAGGCCCAGGCCGGCGACCGCGGCCGCGTAGGTCGAAAAACTGTCCACCGTGGCCAGGCTGACGATGGACACCAGGATCGCGAGCATACCCACGAACAGCGGCAGCATGCGTCCGAACCGCATGCCCAGCAGGGTCGCCAGCACCGAACCGCCCGCCGATGCCAACAGGTTCGAAGCAATGACCGGGCTGATCTGCGACGTGTTGAATCCGGCGTCGATGCCGATTCTCTCGGTAAACGCCCATACGGCCGCAAAGCCGAAACTGGTGCCCAGGATCGCAAGAAGCGCCAGGGCTACCGGTAGCGACGGCCGATACGAGGCCTCGCCGGTGTCATCGCCGCCCGATTGCAGACCCCGCGGCAGCAGCAGCGCCGACAGCGCCAGCACGAGCACCACGCCGCCCAGCACGTAGCTGGAGCCGCTCAGCCCGAAGTCGGCGACCACGTACTCGCCAATGATGAAGGTTACCAGCGCGAGAGCGCTGTACGACACCACAATGCCGATGGAAAAGGCGCGTTCGGGGTTCGCCGAGCCGCTGAAGATCCGGTACGCGACCGTCCAGAACGCGCCCATCATGAGCCCCACGACGGGCACGATCATGAAGCTGAGGGCAAAGCCGTCCACCCTCGCCAGCAGCAGCAGTGCGGCGATCACGACAGCGGCCATGACCGCGGCCAGTTTCCGCCAATTGAAACGGCCCGCCCACCACAATGCGGTCATGGACGCGACCGAAAAGCCGATCAGGTAGGCGGAACCGAGCGAGCCGGCCTGCGTCTGACTGAACCCTCCGGTGGACACCTTCAGTCCCACGAAGAACGGAAGGAACGCCCAGAACAGCCCGCCGATCGTGTAGATGCCCAGCGCGCCGGCGAAGTTACGGTTGTCCAATTTCATTGCGTATTCCTGTCATACGGATGCCCCATGCAGTCGATCACCACTTCGCGGGGACAGGCAGCCTTCGAAAGGCTCAACAGCCACGACACCGTCCTGACCAGATCGTCAAGCTGAATCATGTCCTCCGGCGGCAGGGTCCCGCCGGCCGCAACGGCCATTTCCGTTGCGACCCAGTTGGGACAGATCGCCGTCACCTTCACGCCGTGCTCCAGCATCTCCTTGTACAGGCTCTCCGAGAGGCCCTGCAACGCGAATTTGGAGGCAGCATATATACCGTAGCCCGCGTAGCCCCACTTTCCCGTAATCGACGACAGATTGATGATGTGGCCGCGTTTTTGCGCCTTCATTACGGGCACGACCGCCTTGAGCATCAGGAAAGCGCCTTTCAGGTTGGTCCCGACAACCGCGTCCAGGTCCTCGACGTCCGCTTCAATGCTGCCGGGCCGGAACTGGCCGGCGTTGTTGACCAGCACGTCGATCGCCTCGTGCCCGGCGGCCAGTCCGGACACGAGATCACGGACCGCCGCCGCGACGGTAACGTCGAGCGGATGGCAACTCGCTGCCATGCCGGGACCGATGCCTAGAATCTCCGCCTGCACGCCGCTGAGCGCGTCCTCGTCGCGGGCGACCAGTGCCAGCCGGTAACCGGCCTCGGCCAGACCGATCGCCAGCGCGCGTCCTATGCCGCGGCTGGCGCCGGTGACGATCGCCAGCCCGCGAGAGGTCTCCGTTGCCACGCCTGCGCAGGTCCCTTTATTCGGACACGGATTTCGGCATCAGCCGGCCATCCTCGGTGAGTTCGAGAAACGGGGCGTAGGCGACTTCCCACGGGTAACCGTCCGGATCGAGGAAATAGCCGGAATAGCCGTCGTACCCGCCCCAGTCCTTCCATTGCGGTTGCTGGTGCGCGGTGCCGCCGTTGCGGATGGCGTTCTCGAATATCGCGTCCACCTCTTCCGGAGAGGCGCCGTTCACGGCCAGCGTGAAGCCCTGGTATTGCGCACGGGGCTTTGCCTTCAGCAGCGCGTCGTTGGCCAGAAACTCGTACCCGACCAGCCCCAGCACCGTCGAGGGCGTATTGATGAACGTGCACATTGCGGGGTCGGAATCCGGCGACATTTCCCAGCCGAACGAGGTGTAGAAACGGACCGAGCGCTCCACGTCGTCAACGCCCAGCGTGATGATCGAAATCGCGACCTTCGGCCTGTTCTCCCGCATGGCCAGCGTTACCTCTTGTGCTTCGTGCTCCCGACCTAGAACCTGCGGGTCAGTTCGAGCCCGAACGTCCGGGGATAGCTGTAGTTGCCGGCCGCGATATAGAAGCCGAAACCCAGCACCTCGTAGGCTTCGGTCAGGTATTCCTCATCCGTCAGGTTACGCACCCAGAAGGCGGCATCCCATTTGTCGTCCGCGGACCGTACGGCCAATCGCAGGTCCACGTCGATATGGGCCTCCGTGAACAACGCCGGGGAGGCGCGGAGATCCCGCGGGATGTCGTCTTCCCACAGAAAGTCCAGCTGGCCGATGAAGCGCCATCCGTCATTTACGGGCCATTCGACCGTGGCCGACGAATTGATGCTCAATTCGGGCGTGTTCGGAATGCGATTGCCGGTGAGGTCCGCCAGCGTGGACCCGAACACCGGGGCGTTGTCGGGGTACGGACTGCCCGTGCCCGTCCCGGCCACCGAAGTCACCAGGTTGCCGTATTCGCTATCGATGTAGGCGGCGCCGAAACTGAGTTCCAGCCAGTCTGCGGCAAGTGCGCGAAGCTGAATTTCACCGCCCTGCATCTTCGAATCATCCGCATTGATGAGGAAATTGGCCGATATGAGACTTAAGGGTTCAACGGCGACCACCTGCGGATCGGTGGCGTCGTAGTAGTAGACGGCAGCCTCGACGCTCGCCCGCCCGCCGGCAAATGTCGATTTCAGACCGACCTCATAGGCGGTCAGCGATTCCGATTTTGTCGGCTCCAGGTTGTCGACGGTCGCCAGGAACTGACTGTTGAAAGTGCCGGCGTTGAATCCGCGGGAAATGCTGGCGTAGATCAGTGTGTTGTCGTTGTAGCTCCAATCCAACGCCACCCGGGCGGAATAATCGCTGTCCGAAAACGAACTGCTCGCACCGGCCTGGAGTTCCGCGGAGGCGAAGAAACCGGTCGTTCGATAATCGAAATCGCGTTGCACGTCGGTCCATCGGCCACCCACGGTCAGGGCAAGATCGGCGGAAAGGGGGTACTCGATCTGCCCGAACAAGCCGAGGGTATCGGTTTCCAGTGTCGAGTAATCCTGGCGGCCGCCCGAATCGAAGGAGGGGTCGCCCTCCATCTCATCGGAAGAGTAGTAAATTCCCGCCAGCCACTGCATTCCGTCGCCGGCGTTGGAAGCGAGCCGCACTTCCTGCGAGAACTGCGACACGTCGGATTTCCGGACATCGTCCAGAGCCACGGTCGGACCGGCGTCCTCATCCAGTATGTCGTGCCGTTCGAAATCGTCTAAGCCGGTCACCGAAGTCAAGGTCATCTGGCTGAGGCTCCAGTTCAATTCCGCCGAAATGCCGCTTGACCGGTATGCGTGGTTACCGATCGCGTTCTGGTTGATCGTGTATGGATCACCGTCCGTATCGTTGAACGTGTCACCGCTGACGAACGGGTCCCTGGCAAGACAATTCACCTGTGCCGCGGCCACGTCCCCGCGCGCATATTCGGGGCAAACCTGGTCCGGAATGCCGTCACCGTCGGTGTCCTGCCCCGCGGGGATGGCCGCCCAGGGCCAGACGTCCGAATCGTCACGCCCGGCGTAGAACCGTACCAGCAGCTCGACATCATCGTTCGGGCGGAACAGCAGTGACCCGCGCGCCATCAGTTGATCCAGTTCGCCACCATCGTCCAGGTTGGGATCCAGGTTGGTGAGGGGGCTGTCCGTCTGACGCAGGTACTTCACGGCAATCCGCCCGGCCGCCGTGTCCGATATCGGGCCGCCGTAGGCCCCCTCGAACGATGCCCTGCTGTAGTTGCCGAACCCCACGGTCGCATAGCCCTCCGGTTCGAAGGTGGGACGCTTCGAGATGAGATTGATGGCTCCGGCGATGGTATTGCGCCCGTAAATGGTTCCCTGCGGCCCCTTCAATACCTCCATGCGCTCCAGATCGAGCAATCGAAAAGCCTGCATGGGCGGTTGCGAGACATAGACTCCGTCGGCATAGACACCGGTGGACTGCGGCAGCGTTTCGATAAAGCCGTCCGTGTTCACGCCGCGTATCGCAATGAGCGGATAACCGAATTCCCCGAACGGCGTCTGTATGTTGAGGCCCGGCGAGAACCGTCCGACTTCGATCAGCGACAGGGCGCCGGCCTCACGCAGCCGGTCACCGCTGATCACGTCCACCGCAATGCCCACGTCGGCGAGCGACTCCTCGCGCTTCTGGGCGGTAACGACGATCTCTTCGAGAACTGCCGTTGAATCCTGTGCAACCGTGATATCCGCAATCAGGAATGGGATCGAAACGGCGGTAAGGACCAATAAAATCTTTCGCATGGCGTGTCCCCTTGATGGATGGATTTGTCGAATGACCCGACAGCATTTGAAGCACCGGTAGGAATGAAAATATAATTATTCAGTTGACTAGTCAAGTAGTCATTTGCACAATCGCACTTCCACACAAGGAATCCTCCCGATGACCCCACACCGGAACGCAGGAAAACCGCGCTACGCGGTCTTGTCGGACGAACTCCGCGACGGCATTCGCGCGGGCAAATGGGTGCCTGGCGACCTGCTGCCCAGCGAGGCGCAACTCTGCCTCAAGTTCGGCGTGAGCCGGGGCACGGTCGTAAAGGCCATCGACGTGTTGCTCGCCGAGGGCCTGCTGCAGCGGCGCCAGGGCGTGGGTACTTTCGTGTCGCGGCCTGCCCTGCACCGTTCTCCCGGTTACCTGCGCGGATTCTCGGAAACCGTGCGGCGCCAGGGCCGGGTCCCTTCGCATCGCCTGATGGGGCAGCGGCAACTGGACCGAAGCGAGGCCCTGCAGTACGGCTGCGACGAACCCGCATTGCTGCTGGAGCGAATCCGCTTTGTCGATGGCCTGCCGTGGGCCATACACACAGCGCTTGTGCCAACGCGCATAGCCGCCGCCGTACCGGCGCTGATTGGGACGGACAGCCGCGTGGCGGATTCGGATTTCTCGCTTTACAAGACCTTCGATGAAGCCGGACTCGAGATCGACCATGCCGACGAAACCATCAACGTGCGCCTGGCCACCGACAAGGAGGCCGAACAGCTCGGCATCGAGCTGCCCTCCGCGGTGATGCTCGTGCATCGAAAGAGCTTCGATCAAAGGGGCAATCTCATCGAGCTGATCGAAGCCGTTTATCTTCAGGACTGCTATACGTATGACGCTCGCCTGGTGCGCTCGAATCCGCTGTCGGTGCTGTACCATGAAGGAGAGCCGAACGACCCGCGCAAGTCTTCGTGAGCGAGCATATGGGAAACGCCACAGCCGTCGCGCTGTTGCTCATCGACCTGCAGAATTCCTTCTTTCACGAAGACGGTCAGAACTACTATTCCGAAAGCGCCGAGTTGCTCCCCGCTCTGCGGGCGTTGCTTCAGAGCGCCAGAACCGCGCAACGTCCCGTCATTTTCGTCGCCGAGCGGCACCGGCCCGGGCTGACCGACTTCGAGGAGGCAAAACTTCCGGTCCATTGTGTGGACGGCGAATTCGACTCGCAGCTTGTGGACGGCTTCTCGCCGCAGGGGCCCGCGGAAATCCTGCTGCCCAAACGGCGCATGAGCGCGTTTCAGGCCACCGACCTGGACCTGCTGCTGCGGGAACTCGAGGTCGGCACGCTGGTCATCGGCGGCGTCAAGGCGAACGTGTGTGTGCGGGCCACGGTTCAGGACGCTTTCTCGCTGGGATATCGCTGCCACGTCGTGCGCGACGCCGTCAACTCCAATCGCCCGCACCTGGCGGACGCATCCCTGGAGGATATCGAACGCTACCTGGGCTGGGTCGTGCCGCTTGAAGAGGGCGTCAGGCTGCTATCGTGAACAAGGTGGCGGTGATCGGATACGCGTCGATCGATTTTCCCGCGGTGCTCGACGGTTTTTTTTCAGGCGACCGCACGGTAATGATCAAGCAGCGCCCAGCCGACGCCTTTCCCCGGCCCGGCGGCTGCCCTTTGTATGTGGCCCGCCCCATCGCCGGGAAAGGCATTGACGTTTCCATCGTGACCTGGGTGGGCGCGGATCATCACGGCGAGCTGTTCACTTCCTGGACCGAAGGCGATGGCGTCGGCGTGGACGCGATCGCCACCATCGAGCCAGGGAATACGCCGGTATGTTTCATGATTTACCAGCAGGACGGTAGTTGCGGCTGCCTGTTCGATCCGGGCATGCTGGGGCGGGAAACGCTGACCGACCGGCAGAAGGAGGTAATTTCGGCCGCGGATTTGCTGTGCGTCACCGTGGGGCCTCCCGGGATCGCCGGAGAGGCTCTGGATCTGATCGACGGCGATTGCAAGGTGGCATGGGTCATGAAGAACGATCCGCTCTCGTATCCGATCGAACTGCGCGCGGCGCTTGCCGCGCGCGCCGACTACATTTTCTGCAACCGCCAGGAACGTAAGTGGGTCGATGAAGGGTTAGCGGCAATTCCCGGGCATCGCCAGCCCGTGATCGTGGAAACCGCCGGCGGCGAAGCCGTCAAGGCGGAACGGGACGGCAGCACGGTTCGCGTGGACGTGGAACCCCTGTCCTTCGACGATGCCTCGGGCGCCGGCGATACCCTGGCGGGCGGCTGCCTGGCGGCATTGCTTGCCGGGGAATCGGACTTGCGCACCGTCGTCGGGAGCGGCATCGACGCGGCCGCATCGCTGTTGCGGGAACGCTCGTATGGGTAGCGGGGAGATGAAGTCGCGAAAGGCCTGGTACATCGGATGCAGCGCCGAGCAGGTGGCCGAACGGGTCATTCTGCTGGGCGACCCGGGCCGGGTGCCCCGGTTCAGTCAATACCTGAGCGACGTAGAGGCGATGCCGGTCAACCGGGGGCTCGCTACCGTGACCGGGATGTACGAGGACACCCGGATCACCTTGTCGGCGTTCGGGATGGGCTCCCCCATCGCCGCGATCGTGCTTCACGAACTGTCCAACCTGGGCGCTTCGGTCTTCCTGCGCATAGGGACCAGCATCGGGCTCTCTCCCGTCAACATTGGCGACATGATCATCGCCCGGAACGCCAAATCGTTCGAAGGCACGTCCTCCGCATACGCCCACGGCTCCGGAAACTCCAGCGCCGATCCCCGCCTGGTGAGCGCCCTGACCCTCGCGGCGTCGCGGCGCGAAGCCACCCATCATGTCGGCGCGTTTGCCAGTTTCGACGGTTTCTACCAGGACATGTTCGCGCTGGATGAACCAACCGAAGACCGGGTCCGCAATAACCTGGAACGACTGGCAGAGCAGGACGTTCTCGCCGTTGACATGGAGACGTCCGCGATCCTCACCGTCGGCAAGGCACTGGGGTGCAGGGCGGGAAGCATGTGCGCATCCACCGTCAACAGCCTGAAGAAGCAGAAAATCGGCAAGCGGGAGCATGCCGAGGCCGAGCGTTCGCTCATCTCCATCGCCCTTGAAGCCCTGACGCAGGTCGATCCGGCCTGAGGGCCCGGCATCTCGACCGCCCAAGCCAAAGCGGAATGGACCTGAATCTCGGACAATCGCGGGCAATAGTCACCGGCGGTTCCCGCGGAATAGGACGCGCCATCGTGGAAGGATTGACTTCCGAAGGGTGCCGTGTCGAGTACTGCGCCCGTTCGCTGCCCGCAACAAAGCCTTCGGGCAGCGCTTCCTCGACCGCGGTTCAGGGCACGGCCGTGGACCTGGAGGACTCCGGTTCCACGCTGGAATGGCTGGAGCGGGCCATAAATCGCCTGGGCGGCCTCGACATACTGGTACTCAATGCCAGCGCCATGGCTGCAGGCAATACCGAGGAGGCCTGGGGAACCAACTACCGGCTTGAAATCGCCGCACTGACGCGCATCGTAGATGCCGCCGGCCCGCATCTTCTGAAGACGGCGCGGGAACGCGGTGATGCCGCCATTGTCGTTATCGGCTCGACCTCCGCCGCTTCCTCGCGCAAACGGGACGCGTACGGGGCCACAAAGGCCGCGCTCGCGCATGTCGCCAAGGGTCTTTCGCATGAGCTTGCGGCCGGCGGCGTCCGGGTCAATATGGTCTCGCCGGGGCCGACCTACTTCCCGGGCGGGATCTGGGCGCAACTGGAGGCGGACGACCCGGAGTACGTTCGCACGAAGGCCGGGGAGATCCCGCTTGGCCGCATGGCTACGCCGGAAGAGATAGCGAACGTCGTGGTGTTTCTCTGTTCGCGCCGGGCGCGGTTCGTCATCGGCGCCAACATCACGGTGGACGGCGGCCGCTCCGACCGCGTATAGCGCCGCGGGGACGGCTCAAAGCGCGTCCGCCAATTGCCGGTACGCGCGGCGGCCTTCGTCGGCGGCCGGCCCATAATGCTGATTGCCGTCAAGCTCGGAGTGCGCGAAAGCGATGCGTCCGTAGTGCTCCCGCAGCGTATCGCGCGGCGCCGTACCGTTCGCGCCGCCATAAAACCCGGGATACGGCACAGAATACGCGTGCCCCCAGCGATTGAGTATGAGCCCCGCCACATCCTTTGCCGGCTCGAAGCCGGCGGGGGCGAACAGACGCATCATCTGCCGGCGGATTCGTGCCTCGTATTCGGGATAGGAGGCGCCGAGCAGTTCCGCCCGGCCCAGCGTGACCTGCACCTTCGGGTCCAGGCCGGGCGAATGAAAGGGCGTATAGAACGACAGGACGGCCGGCTTTTCGGGATCCAGCGGCGGCCTGTAGTCGCCCACCTGCATCGGGTTGCGGATGTTGCAGGTGAAGCCGAATCCGTCCTCCTGCCGGTCCCAGATTGCGGCGGTAATGCCGAGCCGGTAAAGAAAGCGCCAATTCGTCAGGGCCACGTTGGCCACCAGAAAGGGGGCATGCAGGAAGCTTGCGCAGGCCTCCCGGTACGAAGGCGGCATATCGCCCACGATATACGGGTTGATCCAGTTCCCCGTAGCCATCACGACCGCCTTCGCCCGGATGCCGTGGTAGCGCCCGTTGCGCGCGTAAATCACGGCAACGGAACCCGCGCCTGCCGCGGCGCCTTCATGCGAAACATGCACGGCTGTAGCGCTCGTGCGCATGCGGATGGGCTGGCCCGGCCGGTCCAGCGCGGCCGCGTCCACCGGCTTTGTGACGATGTCCTCGAAGCTGGTCCCACCCTGAATCGAGTCCGGTACCAGGCGCTTGAGAAAATACCGGACGAACCCGGAGTTTCCGCCGGGAAACGAGACCCGCCGCATGTTGTCCGGCATGGGTCCGAACAGTCCGGGCATGGGCATCTGGTATGCGGCATAGGCCGACACGCAGTCGCTCCCCAGGCCGCAGGCGGAAGCGAGGAAAAGGTCCGCGTAACGGATCCCCTCCTCGCCCAGGTTCAGCTCGTCGCGGAGAAACTGCTCGTAGGACATCGTGTCGAGCGCCCGCCGCGCCTGCTCCGGCGAATGGAAACGGCGGGCGGCGCCCGACTCGAACCACGCCATCAGGCTTTTTCGCGATGCTTCGGAAAGTGGCGTGTCGGCCAGCCGATTGCGGAACATGTCGACGGCCCAATGGCCCTCCCCGCCGGCTCCATCGTCGAAGAAGTGCCCCACGCTGGCGTTGCGCTGCAGCCCGACCACCAGGTAGCCGTAGTTGTCACGGCAAAAGCGCAAGGGCTTTCTGTCTTGCGGCCAGGCGGCGAACGTGAACTCCCGCGGGACGCCGAGTTCGGCATAGTAGTACGGGTCACCCTGGGCGGAGCTCAAGTCGCCGGGCACGTCCGGCACGAAAAAGCCGTTCGCGCCCTGCGGCGCAATCAGCCGTTCGCCGTTTACCAGAAACTCGTTTTCCTTGGCCTCGCCGCCGATCATGGGATGGTTGTCCAGCAGGATGCAGGTCTGACCGTTCCGGCGCCTGAGGGAAAACTCAAGCGCAGCGCCCAGGCCGGCCATCCCTCCCCCCACGATCGCCAGATCGTATTCCTCGACCGAATCCAGCTGGTCCAGATCGACCGGGAAGCGACCGTCGAGAATGCGATGCGCCGCTTCCACGACTTCCGGGGAATTGCCGTGCGAATGACGGTACGGTCCGACCCCGCCGTAGCCGTACCAGTCGTCGTCCAGCGGCAGCACCAGCGGATCGGAAACCGCCTGCCCATACGCCGAAGCGGCGCCCGCCGTAAGTGCGGCGCCCGCGCCAGCCGCCACCCCGTTCACGAAGTCGCGCCGCGTTATGCCCGCACCGAATCGTGCCTGTTGCCGCTTGCGCATTTTTCCCGGAAAGATCTGGTAGAGAGGGAGTCCCTGAGGCGGGCTCACATGATGCCTTAAACACGCTCCGTCAACATTACTGTGCTAGGTTTGCGGAATGAAACATCGAAACGTACGAGGCAAGATCGCCTACATTTTTGATCCGGAAGGAGAACGGCGCGATTTCGGGCGGGAATGGTGGTCGGTCACCTTCCACGAGGACGGCCAGCGCACCCTGCGGGCGCATTGCGAAATCGAACCGGGTGTGGTCGCCGACCGGTCCGTCTTGCGGGAAACGGTCTATACCACGGACCCCGATTACCGTCCGCTGGACTGTTTTGTCCGATTGCACCAGAGCGGGAATTTTCTCGGCAGCGGCTGGTTCCGCTTCACCGACGGCGGCGCCGAGTGCGAAGCGGTCAATGTCACGACCGGACGCACGAGCCAGCGAATGGATCTCACCACGCCGCCGCTGTCCTTCGGAGCGCATCCCGTGTCCTGCGACGCGATCCACTGCGCCCGCTTCATTCACTCCTCGAAACAGAATCCGCAACCGTGCCGCGGCGTGCTCATGTCGTCACGCGAGCATGACGGATGCTCCGGCCCCAACCTGTGCACCACCGATTTCGACCTGGAATACGTAGGGCGCGAAGAGATCACCGTGCCGGCCGGGACGTTCGAAACCGACCATTACCGGTTCCTGCTCGACTATCACCCGACCGAGGACGTGTGGTGCACTCCGGACGGGTTCCTTTTCGTCAAGATTACCGTGGGCGGATACATGAACGCCCATTTCGACCTGATCGAATACGATGAGGAGTACTAGTGACTGCAAGGGAGGTGATTGTGCATTCAACTGTGTTAGCGTCGCTGCGGGCGACTTTTGCATTGGGGGTGGCATTGACCATGACCGCACTTGCGATTCACTCGGCCGATGCCGCCGAGCAGGACGAGATCGAGGCCGTAAGGGCGCTCGTTCACGAGACCGCGGAGCGATGGAACTCACAGGACTTCCGAAAGGTCCTGGATCTTTGGGACCCCGACGAAGAGGTGCCCTTCTACCTGGCCGAGGAGCAGGACGACTGGTTCATCGGCTGGGAGCCGCTCAAGGACTATCTCGACCCGCCGCTGCCGAGCCCGGCGGTGGAGGGCCTGCGCGAGGAGATGCGGGACATATCGGTCAAACTCATCGCCGATGACCTGGCCATTGCCGCCTGGAACATGCACTTCGAAATGAAGATACGGGGCCAGCTCCCGATAGGAGAGGACGTCCGGGTGAGCGCGGTCCTGCGCAAGAAGCCGGAAGGATGGCGCTATATCCATTGGGCCGAGTCCCCCATGGCGCCCCTGGTCTATATCCAGAAGCTCTTCCAGCGGGACGTGGACCACGAGAAGTTCGCACCCTTGATCGAGCGCTCGCGCAAGGTAAAGGAAGCCTGGAGGGCCGAATACGCAGAGCAGGCCGCCAGCGAGTAGCGGCCGAGGGAAGATTCCGAGTGAAACTCTATTCGTTCTCGCCCACGCCCAATAACCGCAAGGTCGAAGCGTTCATCAAGCACTTCGATCTGCCCGTCGAGATCCACTCGATGGGTTTCCGCGAGCAGGAGAACAGAACGGAGGCCTATCGGCGCATGAACCCGATGGGCAAGGCCCCGCTCCTGGTGGACGGCGATTTCTGCCTTTGGGAGTCGAATGCGATCCTTTGCTATCTCGCGACGCTGCACCCGGAAACCGGCATGCTGCCTGGCGATCCCGGTGGACGGGCGGACTGCGACCGCTGGCTCTACTGGCAGGCCTTCCATCTGATCAATACGGTCATCGCGGTGCGAGCGAAGAGCAAGACTGCCGAGAAGGATGTCGAGCTCAATATCGGAGTCCTCAACGGCCAGCTTGAGGGTCGTGAATTCGTCCTCGGCGACCTTTCCATCGTGGATTTCGCCATCGCCCCGTACCTGCTCGGCCGTCACGGGCAGGCGATCGACTACGTCCCGTATCCGCACGTGCGGGCCTGGATGGACCGCTGCAACCGGCTCGACGGCATCGTGGCGACGGTGTTCAGACCCAAAGGGAAGTGATCGGCACGGTTGCGCCGATCACGCCGGGCACGTTGCCTGCGGGCAACCCGAACCCTCTTGTCACGCTGGCGCGCACAGCGGCCGTTGCTTTCATGACCGCGTTCGCCCTTCTCGCCTGCACTCCCCTGCGCTTCGTCGATGTGGCGTCCGAGAACCAGAGCAGCCGCGTCGAACACCTCGTCATGCATTTCACGAGCGTCGACTTCGCCCAGTCGATGCGCATGCTGACCGAACGCGGGGAGCGCCCCGTCAGCGCGCACTACCTGGTGCCGGAAAGCGGCGACCCGACCTATCCGCACCCGCGGCTTCGGGTATACCGGCTCGTCGACGAGGAACACCGCGCCTGGCATGCCGGACGCAGCCATTGGAACGGCGACGACGCACTCAATGCCAGTTCCATCGGCATCGAAATCGTGAATCGGTCGGCTTGCTCCCCGGTGCCTCTGGGCACTGAGCCGGACCCGCCGGAAGATCGCTACGAGTTTCACGATTTTGACACGGAACAGATCGATCTCGTCATTGAACTCGTGCTCGACATCCTTGAACGCCATCCCCGTATCGACCCGGCTGATATCGTCGGCCATTCCGACATAGCGCCCGATCGCAGACTGGACCCCGGGCCGACATTTCCCTGGCGCAGGCTGTACGAACACGGCATTGGAGCCTGGTACGACGACGACACCGTGGACCGGTACCGGGAACGCTTCGAGGCGCAGCCGCCAACCCTGGCGCAGCTCCAGCGAGCCCTCGGGGCCTATGGCTACGACTTGGACGAGACCGGAGACCACGATCCACGCACGCAAGCCGCGCTAAGGGCGTTCCAGATGCATTTCAGACCGTCGGACTGGTCCGGACAGCCCGACGCCGAAACGGCCGCCATCCTGTTTGCGCTGCTGGAGAAGTACCGGCCAAGGGCGCTGTCCCACCTGCTGGAATCGCCGTTGTAGCGATCTCTGTTCGCGGCTCCCGGTGAGTACGGCGAACCGCGGGAAGAGTCCCCAATATTGGGGACGCGGATTGAGCAAGTCCTTCCTACAATGCAGGCGTGTGCGCGAACTGGGACGAGTTTCTGCGGGCCGTGCTGGCCCGAACGCTCGCAGCCTTCCTTTGCTCTGCCGCCGCCGTTGCCAATGCCGCCTCCACCGACGCGACCCTGAGCGCGTTGGCGGTGCAGGACAGGGACGGCGACGCCGTGGCGCTCTCCCCCGGCTTCAATGCTGCGACGACCTCATACACCGCGAGTGCGCCCGCCAGGGTGGCGTGGATCACGATCGAGGCCACCAAGAGCGACGACGGCGCCGGGGTGGACTACCTCGACGCAGCCGAATCGGAATTGACGGACGTGGACGCCGTGAAGGAGGGCTTCCAGGTCATTCTGGAAGCGGGCGCGAACACGATCAAGGTGAAGGTGACGGCCGAAGACACCGTCCACACCGAGACCTACACGGTAGTCGTGACGCGGGCGGCGCCGAGGGCGTCGACCGATGCCCTGCTCAGCAATCTCGACGAAAGCAACGATGCCGGCATGACTGTAGGCACGCCGACCGATTCCCCGAACGACGATTTCACCCAGGCGATTCGATTCCAGACCGGCAGCAACGAGCGGGGCTACAACATCACCTCGGTCAAGGCCGTGCTCGCGAACGCCTCGGATTTGGACGGTGTCCGGGTCCGGATCTTCGGCGCGAGGAGCATCGGAACGCCGTACATCAGCTTTTTCACGCTGACCAACCCGGTGATCGCCGACGGGACCCTGACCTTCACCGCGCCGGCGAGCGCTACGCTGCGGAAGAACGCGGGGTACTTCGTAGTGTTCGACTCGACAGCGTCGGGCGCCGGCAACGACTACGAAATTCGCGGAACGGAGTCGGACTTCCTCAACAGCCAGGCGGTCGGCTGGACCCTGAGTGAGGACCGGCACGCCAGAAACACGGATTCGGCGTCCTGGACAACCTACAGCGCGGTCCCGCTGATCGAGATCAACGGCGATGCCGTCGTACAAGCCACAGACGCGAACCTGAGCGCGTTGCGGATGCGGGACGGGAACGGAAAGCTCGTCACCTACTCTCCGTACTTCGATTCGTCGATCACCTCCTACGCCAAAAAGGTGCGCGCTCCCATCGACCGGATCACCATCCAGGGGACCGCGAACAACGACGGTGGCGCCACGGTGGACTACCTCGACGAGGACGACCAGCTGCTGACCGACGCTGATTCGGTGAAGGACGGCTTTCAGGTCGATCTGGAAGTCGGCCCGAACACGATCAATGTGCGGGTGACCGCCGAGGACGGCAGCACCACCCGGACCTACACGATGGTGGTGACGCGAGAGGCGTCGAGGGTGTCGGCGGATGCGCTGGCCAGCAATCTGGACGAGCACTTCAGCAAGAGGCTCTTCGTCGGCAATCTCGAGCCCGGCAAGATCTTGCGGGTCCAGGCACTGGGATTCGAAACCGGCGGCAACGATGCAGGCTACGTCCTCAACTCGGTCAAGATTCTAATCTGGGAACTCTCGAGTTTGGCCGGCGTGCGGGTGAGGATCTTCAGCAGCACAGCGGAGGGAAACCCGGACAGCAGTCTGTACACCCTGAGCGGCACGGTCGTCCTCCCCACCACGGACCAGGGGCCGGAGGAATCCGCCCGCGTCAGTACCTTCGACGCGCCGGCGAACGCCACCCTCGAGCCGAACACCCGGTACTTCCTGGTGCTCGATTCAAAATTCTCGCAACTCTATAGATACTACAAGGTCTGGGGTACGAAGTCGGACGATATCAGCAAGGTAGCGGACGGCTGGAGCATGAACAACTATCGGCATACCGGGATCCGGAATTCGGGGGTCTGGACGACGGCGGACGAGGTGCCGTTTGTCGATGTAAGCGGCTATGCCGTGGTGCCCTCCAGCGACGCCACGCTGACCGACCTCGGCCTGACATGGGACGACGGCGGTACCGCTACCGATATCGCGCTCAACCCGACATTCGACTCGTCGACGACCGCCTACACCGCGAGCGTCGCTAACGGAGTGGGCCAGATCACGATCGCCGGAACCAAGAGCGACATCGGCGCCAGGGTGGACTACTTCGACGGCGCCGACTCGGCGCTGACCGACGCCGACGGCAACGCCGCGGGCTTCCAGGTGAACCTCGGGGTCGGCGCGAACACGATCAAGGCGAAGGTGGCGGCCAGCGACGGCGAGACCACCCGAACCTACACGGTGGTGGTGACGCGGGCGGCGGGCGACACGACCGCGCCGACAGCGACGGGCGCGACAGTAAACGGCACAACGCTGGCGATCGCCTTCAACGAGGCCCTGGCCGCCGCCGCGAACCTCGCCAGCGGCGCGTTCACCGTGAAGAAGACCCTTT
>VXSK01000030.1 GCA_009838035.1 Gammaproteobacteria bacterium | reverse complement strand
CCCCGGGGGCGGCCCCGCCGCCCTCTAAAGCCCCTCCCAATTCGACCAGCAGCGGCGTCGCCGCCGCGTAGAACAGACCCACGGTCAGATAGAAGGCGACCCCGGCTTCCGATCCGGCGCCGAGGGCAATTCCCGAAAAATACGCAAACGGCGCCCCGGTGGCGCCCAGTAATGCGGCCAGTATGCGTCTGCCGCGCAGCCACGCCAGGCCGTCGATGCTCATCAGCGAAAACGCGCCCCACAAGGCCAGAATCCAGGCCGGGGCAAGAATCGAATCGGGCCAACCGGGCGCATAGCTGACCCAGTCCGCGCGCACCACGACGGTCTCCATGACCAGGCCCATTGCGAGGCCGCTCGCCAGGACCAGCAGTTCCCTCTTGCGATTCTCCGAAAGGAACGTCTGCACTCCTGCGAAGGCCAGCAGCGCCAGCGGGCCGAGCCAGACGTCGCCTGCCGCGGCGCCCAGCACCGTGCACAGCCACACGGCCTTGAACCCCACAACGCTTCTGACCAGCGTCGCGATGCGGCACCAGGAAGGGAAACTCACGGTCACGCGCCGTATTCCATGACGTCGTAGCCGCAGTGGTCGAACCCCAGGGCCCGGTAGGCCGCGATCGCGCGGCTGTTGTCGCGCTCCACGTACAGGCGCACCCGGCACTCCGTCTCGCCGGCTTCGCCCAGGACGTGTTCGCAAAGCGCCCGGAACACGCCGCTGCCCCGGTGCTCCGGCACCGTATATACGCTCTGCAGCCACCAGATCATGCAGTTGCGCCAATCGCTCCACTCGGTCGTGATCATCAACTGTCCCAGCCGTTCCCCGGTGGAGGAAACAGCCATGAAGTAGCGCCCCAGGGCAGGATCGGAGAACATCCGGCGAACGCCCGCCTCGACCGTCTGCGGATCAAGGCGCAAGCCCTCGGATTCATCGGCCAGCGCGATGTTGAATCGGACGATCGTCGGAGTGTCCGCGGGCCGGGCCGGCCGGATGATGGTGTCGCTCATTGCGCCGCGCCGTCCGCGAGCCGCCACGACTCCCCTTCGCGCGTGGCCCGGCCTTCCCGTTCAAGCTTCAGAAGGTGGGCCTCAAGAGACAAGGCCGCCACCGGATGCAGGCGGTCGGGCACGTCGTCGTACACCCGGGGAAGGATAGCCTCAAGCGCAGCGGGACCCAGCGCATCCATGGCCGAAACCACCTTTTCCTCGCGCCTTTCGCGATGCGCAATCAGGCCCCTGATCTCTTCCCGGGGCCGAACGATCCAGTGGCCGTGCCCGGGCGCCATCGCGCGGATGGGCAGGTCGAGCAGCCGGCCGAGCGAGCCCATGTAGGCGCTCATGTCGCCGTCGGGAGGCGCAATGACCACGGTCGAGCCCTGCATGATGTGATCGCCGGTGAACAGCACGCCCTGCGGCGCGTGCCACCAGCAGAAGTGGTTGGATGCATGGCCGGGCGTGTGTACGGCCCGAAGCGCAAAGCCGCCCAGGTCGAACTCCTGACCGTCGCTCGGTTGCACGGCGGGATAAAAACTCGAATCCTGACGGTCGCCCGGCGGAGGAGTCGGACCGATCAATGACGCGCCTGTGCGCTCCGCCAGCAGCGCGGCGCCCGGCGAGTGGTCGGGGTGGGTATGGGTGACGAGAATCCAGCGCACCTCTCCCGGGGCCTGGTCCACGATGTTCCCGACATGCCGGGGCGAGGCGGGCCCCGGATCCAGCACCGCAATCTCTTTTTCCCCGAGGACCCAGGTGTTGGTGCCGGGGCCGGTCATGGTTCCGGCGTTGAACGCGGTCAGGCGCCGGATCGAGGGCGCAATGTCCACCAGAACCCCGGGCTTGATGGCATCGGCCGGCATCAGGGCACCGGGTAATCCTTCATGTGGAACGGACCGAGTACTTCGCCGGTCGGCAGACAGGACATCAGCTTCCCGTCAATTCGCCGCACCTGCGGTCGGGTGACCGGGACGGAACCGCGGCCCGCGGAAGCCGCCCATGCCATCGCCTGGTCGATATTTTCCATCTCGCGCAATATTCGCAGAAAATGCCGGGTCGGATGAGCCAGCGGGATCTGCTGCCGCAGCGCCCGGTCCGGCTCGAACCACCGGGCCTGCAACACCTCCCTTCCGTCCGCCTGCGCTTTAAGGGCGGGCGACGATTCCGCCACGAAAAAGCGCGTGGAGAATCGTCTCGGCGCCGCGCTGGGCGTTATCCAGTGAGAAACGTAGTGCATGCGCCCGGCCGGCAGTTTCCAGTTTGCCCGTCGGCACAGCTCGGCAAACGGGACCCGGCCGCCAAGCAGCGCCTTGCGTTCGCCGAGCGTGGCGCGCCGGCCCTGCCCGCAGCCGTTCACCGCGAGCAGCAATCCGGCCTCTTCGAAAGTCTCGCGAATGGCCGCCACCCAGTAGGCCAGTCCGTCCCGGCGAAGCGCCAGCAAACGGCTGGCGCGATCGTCGTTGAGCCCGAGGCAGCGGCGGTAAAGCCGCCGGTCACGGTCCTGGTCATCGAGCACACCGCCCGGGAACACCCACGCCCCGCCGAAAGCGGCGCGAATGATTCGCCTGAGCATCAGAACCTCCAGGCCGGCGCGAGACTGCCGAAGCAGCATCAGCGTGGCTGAAGGCAATGGCGGATCAGGATTCCGCTGGGGCATCGAGCACGCGCAAGGCATTCGCGCGCCGGACCCGGTGGCGCCGCGCCAGTTCGCGCATGTCCACCGTGGAGTCGGTCTCATCGACGATTTCCAGACCGAGCAACGTTTCAATCACGTCCTCCATGGTCACGATCCCCGCCATGCCTCCGAATTCGTCAAGCACCACGGCCAGGTGCTCCTGGCGCTTCCGCAGTTCCTCGAACAGGTCGGTAATGGCGAAAGACTCGTCCACGGCGACAATTTCGCGACGCAAGGCGGCCATGGGCTGGTTTCCGCGCCCCTCCACCATTGCGGCGAACAGGTCGTCCTTCATCACGTAGCCGGTTATGTAGTCCTTGGACTCGTCGTACACGGGAATCCGGGAAAAGGAATGGCCTCTCGCCTTCGCGTAGTAATTGGCGATGGGCTCGTTTTGCGATGCCACGGTAACGACCGTGCGCGGAGTCATCACGTCCCGGGACTGTATCGCCTGAAAACGGATCAGATGGCCGATCATCTCGCCTTCCCCGGCTTCCAGCACGCCTTCCTCCGTACCCAGTTCCGCCATCGCCAGAAAGTCGGTCCGCGTCAGTATCGGTTGGGTCGTGTCGCGCCTCAAACCTCGGGTGATGTACTGGCTCAACCACACGAACGGAGCCAGCACCGTCGTCAACAGTCGCAGCGAATGCACGGTGAAGGTCACAAGCCGCTTCCAGTAGAGCGCGCCGATTGTCTTGGGCACGATCTCCGAGAGGATCAGTATCGCGATCGTCATGATCGCAGGCACCACAATCCTGGTTATCCACGGATTCGCCTGCTCCCAGATTACCGCCGCCTGCGCGCCCACGCCGATGGCGCCGACCGTGTGGGCAATGGTGTTCAGCGTCAGTATCGCCGCCAGGGGACGGTCGATGTTGGCCTTGAAATCCTCGAGATACCGCCCGACGCGCGTGCCCTTCTGAGACTGCAGGCGCGCATGACTCGGCGTAACGCTGAGCAGCACCGCCTCCCACAACGAGCAGAAGAAGGAAAAAGTCAGCGCCAACAGAAAAAACGCAACGATCAGGGAATACATGAGTGGATATTGTGACACCAATGCGTCGTTGCGTTAGCATCACGCCTCCTTGCGGAGATAGAGGGTAGCGGAATGCGATTTGACGAGCGGTCGGTAGTCATTACGGGCGCGGCCGGCGGGCTTGGACAGGCCTACGCGGTGGAATTCGCACGCCTGGGCGCACGCCTGATGCTCTGCGACCTGAAGGATTGCGACGAAAGCGAAGCGCTGGCGCGCGAACAGGGGGCGGAGGTCCTGACCGCGAAGGTGGACGTGACCTCGCTTTCCGATCTTGAGGCCATGGCCGCCCGCACCGCCGAGGCCTACGGGCGGATCGACGTACTGGTGAACAACGCCGGGTGGTGGGGCAACCTGGAACTCACGCGATTCGACGAAGTGGAGGAAGAGCTGTGGGACGCAACCATGGCGGTGAACGTGAAGGGCGTGTGGCTGGCCAGCCGGGCGGCAGCCCGGCACATGAAATCGGGCGACGGCGGGTCCATCATCAACATCGCGTCGCTGGCGGCGACCTACGGAATGGCCAACGTCATTCACTACACCACTTCCAAGGCCGCGGTAATCGGCCTGACGCGCGGACTGGCGCGGGAGATGGGGCGCTACAACGTGCGCGTCAACGCGGTCGCGCCCAACATCGTCTCGACCGAGGCGTCAGCGGAATTCTTCGGCGACAAGTATGAAAAGGCCATCGGCGCGACGACCTCGCAGCAGGCGATCCGAAGGCCGCTGGACAGTGCGGACGTGGTGGGCGCCGTTCTGTGGCTGGCCAGCGACCTGAGCGGCATGACGACCGGCCAGACCCTGATGGTGGACGGCGGCGTAACCTTCCTCTAGGCGTTGATTAATAACTAGAAGGGCTGCGGCTCGCCGTTGTAGCGGATGAACGCGCCGGAATCCTCCGGCGTCAGGTTCTCGATCACGTCGATCATGCCGGCAATGCTCTCGGGCGGCTCGAGAAAACCCTTCAGCCCCATCCGATCGACCATCTCGGCCACCTTTTCCACCTTGACGGTGCCGGGCGACAGCAGCGCGACGGTTACGCCCTTGCGTTTCGAATCGGCGGCCACCCCCACCATCATCATGTTGAGCGCGGCCTTGCTTGAGCGATACCAGTAGATTCCGCCTTTTCCGCCGGACTCGCCCTCGAAGGAACCGGCCAGCGAACTGACGGCAACGATCTTCTTCTGGTCGCTGGCCTCCACGTTGTCCATGAAAGCCTCGCTGACCTTGAGCGCGCCCAGCGCGTTGGTGCGGAAGAAGTGGACCGCCATGTCGTAGTCCAGCGTGCCCAGGGTCTGGGGCTTCGGCTTGGTGAAGTCGCCCGTGATGCCGGCGTTGTTGATGAGCACATCGATCGGCATGCCGGCCAGCTTTTCCGCCAGCGCGTCGATGCTGGCGTGGTCGGTCACGTCCAGCTTTTCGGCGCGAACGGCGGGATACTGCTCCTCGAGCGCCGCCAGCGTATCGGGCGTCGTGTCGCGGCGATGGGTGGCGATCACGGTCCAACCCCGGTCCGCGTACTGCTTGGCGAATTCCAGTCCGATTCCGCGATTGGAACCGGTTACGAGCACTGTCTGCGCCTGGGCGGCGGACATCAGTACGAACGAGGCCAGCAGGCCTGCGGCGATGGTGGCGTTGCGCATGGGTAGTTCCCGCAGTACATAAGAGCGCGCATTGTATCCGGCGCGCAAAGCAACACCTATCCGCCAATGCATGTCAACACGGGCATACAATTCCGCCGGATGAATACGCAGCCCGTCATGTTGATCGGGGCCGGCATCGGCGGCCTTAGCTGCGCGCTCGCCCTGCAGCGCGCCGGCATTGCCGTAAGGGTGTACGAGCAGGCGCCGGAACTGGGCGAGGTGGGGGCCGGACTTACGCTCAGCCCGAACGGTTCGAAAGCCTTGATGGGCCTCGGCCTGGAGAGCGAGCTGGCGGAACTGGCCGACCCGCCCTCGTACCAGGCCGTGCACCACTACCAGACGGGACAGGTGCTGGTTCGACGCGAGCGCGGCGACCTGACGATCCGGCAGTACGGCGCGCCCTACTACCAGATCCACAGGGCCGACCTGCACGATATGCTGGCCGACGCCGTGCGGGCAAACGATCCCGACTGCATTGTCCTCGGCCACGAATTCGAGCGCTTTGACCAGGACGCGAACGGCGTCACCGCCTGGTTCACTAACGGCAACAGCGCTTCCGGGCGGCTCCTGGTGGGCTGCGACGGCGTGAAGTCGCCGGTCCGTTCGCAAATGCACGAGCAGGAATCGCCGAATTTCACCGGCTTCGTCGCCTGGCGCGGCCTGGCCCCCGCCGCCAAGGTGCCGGCGGAAGCGGTGGATCCTCCCTCCGGCACCTACATCGGACCGGGACATCTCTTCGTGCGTTACCTGATCCGCGGAGGCGAGACCGTCAACTACGTCGCATTCGTGGAACGGGACGACTGGCAGGTGGAAAGCTGGTCGCAACGATCGACCGTGAAAGAAGTATTGGACGAGTTTTCGGAATTCCACGGCCTGGTGCGCGCGATCATCGGAGCCACCCCGCCGGAACTCTGCTACAAGTGGGGCCTGTTTTCCCGGCGGCCGCTCAAGTCCTGGAGCCTGGGCCGGGTTGCGCTGCTGGGAGACGCCGCCCATCCCACCCTGCCCTTCATGGGGATGGGCGCGGTCATGGCCATCGAGGACGGAGTCGTGCTGGCGCGATGTATTGCGGATTCCGGCAGTTTTTCCGAAGCGTTTCAGCGCTACGAGGCCGCCCGCGTGGAGCGCACCACGCTGGTGATGCTGGAGTCCGGGGAAATCATTCACCGGTTCTTTGCCCCGGACACGGAACGCTTCGCCGAACGCAACAACCGGAATGAGGAATCGCTGGGCCTGTTCCGCTACGACGCCTGGCAGGTTCCGGTATAAACTAGTTGCCCTGTAATCCAGGAGCACAGCCATGTTCATCAACTTCTGGTATCCGGCGGTCGAGTCGGAGAAACTCAAGGACAAGCCGCTCAAGCAACGCATGCTGGGTCAGGACTTCGTGCTGTGGCGCGACGAGGACGGGCAGGCCCATTGCCTGAGCAATACCTGCTGCCATCGGGGCGGTTCGCTTGGCGATGGCCTGGTGGCCGACAACTGCGTGCAATGTCCGTACCACGGCTGGCGATTCAACGGCGACGGGCAGTGCGTGCGCGTGCCGTCCATCGGCATGAAGGCCAAGCCGCCCGGGCGGGCGCGGGTGGACTCCTACCCGGTCATGGAACGCTACGGCCTGGTTTTCTGTTTCCTGGGCGACCTTGACGAGTCGGAACGGCCGCCGCTTCTCGAGATCAAGGAGTGGGGCCAGGAAGGCTGGTCGTCCACCATCCAGTCATTCGAATGGAACTTCAACTACAAGCGATCGATCGAAAACGGCATCGACCCGGCCCACAATGAGTTCGTGCACCCCACCCATGGCATGAAGGGCATGGACGAGAACTACAAGGTCCGGGAGCTGGACATGCGCGAAACCGACTGGGGCACGGGGTTCTTCAACGAGGTCTTCGCGCCGCCCCTGGCCGAAAAGAAAATGCGCGAAGCTTCCGGGGAGACCAAGAACCGCATCATAAGAGCGGGCACCGGCCACCACGGACCGGCCTCCGTGTGGACCTTCATCAATCCCACTCCGGTCATGCACATTTACCAGTACCTGTACGAAGCGCCGGTCGACGAGGACAACACGCGGCTGTTCCTGATCAACATGCGCAACTTCATGCTGGAAGACATCTACGACGAGACCATGATGGAGCGGAACCAGTACGTGGCGACACAGGACCGGGACGTGCTGTATGAACTCCACCCGAAGATCACGCCGCGGGTGAATACCAAGGAACTGTTCACTCCCTCGGACTACCCGATTGGGCGCTACCGGGAATGGCTGAAGGAATGGGAAGCGCGCGGCTGGCGCATCGATCTGGACAAGGTTCGCGAGCAGGAACGCCACACCGCTTTCGCGATACCGAGCCCGGAACGGCGCAAGAAGAAAGGCTGGGTGATCGACCCCATCCCGTTGATGCCGGCCACGCCGGCACGGGCCGTGGAGACCGACCAGGCCGCCTGACTCCATGTTCATCAATTTCTGGTATCCCGCGGTCGAGTCCGGGAAACTGGAGGACAAGCCGCTCAAACGACGCATGCTGGGCCAGGACTTCGTGTTGTGGCGCGACGAGGAAGGCCGGGCGCATTGCCTGAGCAACACCTGCTGCCACCGGGGCGGTTCTCTGGGCGACGGCCTGGTGGCCGACAGTTGCGTGCAGTGCCCCTATCACGGTTGGCGCTTCAACGGTGACGGTCAGTGCGTCCGCGTCCCCTCCATCGGCATGAAGACAAAGCCGCCCGGGCGGGCGCGAGTGGATTCCTACCCCGCTACCGAACGCTACGGGCTGGTGTTTTGTTTCCTCGGCGACCTGGATGCGTCGGAACGCCCGCCGATCCTTGAGATTCCCGAATGGGGACAAGAAGGCTGGTCGTCCACTATCCAGTCATTCGAATGGAACATCGACTACAAGCGCTCAATCGAGAACGGCCTCGACCCTGCGCACAACGAATTCGTCCACGACACCCACGGCATGAAGGGAGAGGACGAGAACTACAAGGTAAGCGATCTGGACATTCGCGAGACCGACTGGGGCACGGGATTCTTCCACAAGACCTTCGCGCCGCCCTTGGCCGACAAGAAGATGCACGAGGCTTCCGGGCGGAACAAGGCTCATACCATCGACGTGGGTGCCGGCCATCACGGACCAGCGTCCAAGTGGACCAACATCAATCCCACTCCGGTCATGCATATCTACCAATACCTCTTCGAATGTCCGATCGACGAGGACAACACATGGATTATCCTGATCAACATGCGCAACTTCATGCTGGAAGACATCTACGACGAAACCATGATGGAGCGGAACCAGTACGTGGCGACTCAGGACCGGGACATCCTCCTGAATCTGCATCCGAGGATCACGCCGCGGGTCAATACCAAGGAACTGTTCACCCCCTCGGACTATCCGATCGGGCGCTACCGGGAATGGCTCAAGGAATGGGAAGCGCGCGGCTGGCGAATTGATCTGGACAAGGTTCGCGAGCAGGAACGCCATACGGCGTTCGCCATACCGAGCCCGGAACGGCGCAGGAAGAAGGGCTGGGTGATCGACCCGATCCCGCTGATGCCGGCAACCCCCGCACGGGCCGTGAAGACAGACCAGGCCGCCTGACCCCATGTTCATCAATTTCTGGTATCCCGCGGTCGAGTCCCGGAAACTGGAGGACAAGCCGCTCAAGAAACGCATGCTGGGTCAGGACTTCGTGTTGTGGCGCGACGAGGACGGACAGGCCCATTGCCTGAGCAATACCTGCTGCCACCGTGGCGGTTCGCTTGGCGATGGCGTCGTGGAAGACAGTTGCGTACAGTGTCCGTACCACGGCTGGCGGTTCAACGGCGACGGGCAGTGCGTGCGCGTGCCGTCCATCGGCATGAAGGCCAAGCCGCCCGGGCGGGCGCGGGTGGACTCCTACCCGGTCACGGAACGCTACGGGCTGGTCTTCTGTTTCCTCGGCGACCTGGACGACTCCGAGCGCCCGCCGATCCTTGAAATTCCCGAATGGGGAGAAGAGGGGTGGCGATCTACCTGCCAGTATTTCGAATGGGACGTCGACTACAAGCGCGCCGTGGAGAACGGAATCGATCCGGCGCACAACGAATTTGTCCATGACACCCACGGCATGAAGGGCGAGGATCCCAACTACAAGGTAAGTGAACTGGACATAAGGGAATCGGAGTGGGGCACGGGGTTCTACAACGAAGTCTACGCACCGCCGCTGGCGGAAAAGAGGATGCGGGAAACCTCAAGAAGGAACGAGAACCACACGATCACGGTCGGGACGGGCCATCACGGGCCGACTTCCGTCTGGACCCACATCAACCCCACCCCCGTGATGAAGATCTATCAGTATCTGTATCGCCTGCCGATCGATGAAACCCGCACCGGTTTGTACATGATCAACATGCGCAACTTCATGCTCGAGGAAATCCACGACGAAACCATGATGGAGCGGAATCAGTACGTGGCCTTTCAGGATCGGGACATTCTGCTTACCCTGCATCCGAAGATCGCGCCACGAACCAGCGCAAGGGATTTGCTCACCCCGTCGGACTACGCCGTGGGCCGCTACCGTCAATGGCTTGCAGGATGGGAAGCGCGCGGTTGGCGCATCGACATGGAAAAGGTCCGCAAGGCCGGCGAGCATACCGCGTTCGCCATTCCCAGCCCGGGCCGTCGCGCGAAAAAGGGCTGGGTGATCGACCCCATCCCGCTGGTGCCCGCGAAATCCGCGGACGCAGTAGAGAGCGACCAGGCCGCCTAGGCTGGGAGAGAGAGGGCGAACCGCCCTCGCGCCGCAGGTTACGCGGATTCGCGCTTTGCGCGCAGTTCTTCCAGGTATTCCCGGGTCAGGGTCCAGCGCAACAGGATGATGCCGGCCAGCAGATTGCAGACCGAAGGAACGATCGCAATTGAGATGCGAATGCCCGTAAGCGCGCCCGGGTCCTGCTGAATCGCTTCGGCGTCAACGGTGGACTGGTAACCCAGCACTCCGAGAATAACGCCAATGACCACGGGGGCCCCCATGAACGCGAACTTCTCCACCATGTTGTATGCGCCGGCGAAGACGCCCTCGCGCCGCAGGCCCGTCTTCAGGTAATCGTATTCCTGCACGTCGGGCAACAACGACATGCCCAGCAGCAACTTGCCCATGCCGAAGAAGGACAGGATCAGGGCTCTTACGAACAGCAGCCATACGGGTTCGTCCGTCGGGACAAACCACCACCAGAGCGCTCCCACCATGAAGCCGAACGTGGCAAGCATCAGGGCGCGATGCTTGCCCACCTTGCGCGAGAACGGCACCCAGAACAGGGGAGCCGCCAATAGCGGCATGATCAGGTTGCCGCCCAGCGCGTACCAGAGCATGACGGACTGGGAATGCCCCAGAATGTCCACTATAAAAAACAGCACGCTGCCCGCTGCCACGCCGGTGGCCAGCAGGGTCAGCAGCTTGAAGACCGCCAGTTTCAGGAAGTGCACGTTGGAAGCGGCCGTGCGGATCTGCCCCCAGGGGCTCTCGCGAGGCGTTACGTGTTCGGTCGCGCGCGCGCCGGCGGTTCCGAAGAAACAGGCGATCATCGCCACCAGCGCCAGGACGCCGAACAGCCAGCCCACCAGTTCGTAGCCCTCGTTGCCGCCCCCGAACTGCGCGGCCAGCGTCGGCCCGACTCCGATCACGGTGAAGGTTCCGATCATGATGGCCACGGCCCGAAACGACATGATGGCCGTGCGTTCATCGTAGCTGTTAGACATTTCCGCGGGCATGGCAATGTGCGGTACGTTGAACAGCGTGTAGCCGGTGTTGAACACGATCAGTCCCGCCAGCACATACGCCGCCTTTTCGAAATTCGCCCACTCGGCGGGAGTGCTGAAGAGCATCACGAACGCGCCGGCGCACACGAAGGCGCCCACCAGCAGCCAGGGCCGGCGGCGCCCGAAGCGGCTCCTGGTCCGATCGCTGATGATGCCCATGGGCAGGTCGGTCAGGAAATCGTACGCCTTGGCGATCATCAGGAGCGTCCCGGCCGTAAGGACCGCAACCCCGGCCACCCGCGTCAGGTAAAAGAGGAGGATCGTGGCGTAGGTATTGAAGAGCAGCGCCACTCCCAGGGCGCCGACGCCCCAGCCCGCGCGCAGGGAAAGCGGAACCGTGCCCTCGACCCGGGTCAATCGGCCAAGCCTGGATTGCATTAATTGGGCGCCTCGAAACAGAGCGTAGCGCGGCAGGATAGCACGGGGAACCCTTTGTCGTGTCACGCGACGCCGTGAGGGTGTATCCTCGCCAACCTGTTCCCATCAACGAAGGAGAGCGGCAGCAATGGCCGAACACGAATACCGCAAGTTTTTCATCGGCGGCGAATGGGTCGACCCGGCCGAGGCGCGGGAACTGGATGTGATCAATCCGGCTACCGAGGAGCCCGCCGGGGTCATCTCGCTGGGCGGCTCCGCGGACGTCGACCGGGCCGTGGCGGCGGCGCGCGAGGCGTTCGGCGGTTATTCGCGGACCGGCAGGCAGGAACGTCTTGACCTGATCGACGCGTTCATCGCCGCCTACAAGTCCCGCTACAACGACATGGCGGATGCGATCACGGCGGAGATGGGCGCGCCCAGACGCCTGTCGACCAAGGCCCAGGCCGCCATGGGTATCGTCATCGCCAAGACCGCGCGGCGGCTGCTGGAGAACTTCGAGTTCGAGGAGCAGCGCGGCGGCACGCTGATCCGGCGCGAGCCGATCGGCGTGTGCGGATTCATCACGCCCTGGAACTGGCCGGTCAACCAGATCGCGCTCAAGGTCCTGCCGGCGCTGGCGGCCGGCTGCACGATGGTGCTGAAGCCCAGCGAAATCGCACCCTTCAGCGGCATGGTGTTCGCGGAAGTCATCGAAGCCGCGGGTGTGCCCGCCGGCGTCTTCAACCTGGTCAACGGCGACGGACCCGGGGTCGGACAGGCCATCGCCGGACACACCGACATCGACATGGTCTCGTTCACCGGATCCACCCGCGGAGGGATCGCCGTGGCCGCCACCGCCGCCGGAACGGTCAAGCGGGTCAGCCAGGAACTCGGTGGCAAGTCGCCCAACCTCATCCTTGACGAAGACTCGCTGGAACAGGGCGTGATCAACGGCATGCGCAGCGTCTGCATGAACACCGGACAATCGTGCAATGCGCCGACGCGTTTGCTGGTCCCGACCGAACTCCACGACAAGGCCGTGGCAATCTCGGTGGCCTCCGCCGCGCGGGCGCGAATCGGCGATCCCGAGTCCGAGAACACGACGATGGGGCCGCTGGTCAGCGAAACGCAGTTCGACAAGGTGCAGGGTCTCATCCGCAAGGGAATCGAGGAAGGCGCCACGCTGGCGACCGGCGGTCCGGGCAGGCCCGATGGCCTCGATAGGGGCTATTTCGTCAAGCCGACCGTGTTCGGCAACGTGAGCAACGACATGACGATCGCGCGCGAGGAGATTTTCGGGCCGGTGCTCTGCGTGATTCCGTACGATAGCCTGGACGAGGCGATTGCAATCGCCAACGACACGGAATACGGCCTCGCCGCGTACGTGTGGGGCGGCGACCTCGAACAGGCGAGAAGCGTCGCCGCGCAACTTCGCGCGGGCCAGGTCTGTCTCAACGGCCAGTCAGGTGACGCCAGCGCGCCGTTCGGGGGCTACAAGCAGTCCGGCAACGGCCGCGAATCCGGCCCCGAGGGCCTGGAGGAATTCCTCGAAACCAAAGCTGTCCTCGGCTACTCCGAAGCCGCCTGATCAATTACTGCCGCTAATCCGGCAGGGAGCGGGCGACGCGCAGGCCGAAGAAGGTGTAGTGGATGTCCTCCGGGTCGCGGCCGCGGAACGTGAGGCGCTGGCGGTCCGGGCGCGTAATCCAGCTGCCGCCGCGCACGCCGCGCCGCTCGCACTGGCCCGGCGGGACGTCAAGCGCCGAACCGTCGGTCGGCAACTCCGCCGAATAGGGCTCGACGTAGCAGTCTTCCACCCATTCCCAGACATTGCCCGCCACGTCGTACAGACCGAAGGCGTTCGGTTTGTACATGCCGACCGGTGCGAGAGTCGGGTAGCCGTCGTCGCAATCCGCCGCCTGCCAGCCGAAATCATGCACAGGATCCGCGCTTGAGTCATACACATTGGCAAAAGCGCATGCCGCCTCGGGGTCGTCGCCCCAAGTGAAGCGGCCCACGGCGCCGGCACGCGCCGCGTATTCCCACTCCGCCTCGGTGGGCAGGCGGTACGGCTGGCCGCTCATCTCCGCAAGCCATTCCACGTAGGCGCGCGCATCCAGCCAACTGACGCAGGTTACGGGATGATCCGGCCGCTGTTCCTGCCCGAGCATCAGGTCGGTCCAGTTCGATTCCGGATGGTTCTCCCACTCGCCATCGAATTTTCCACGACAGCCTTTCTCCACCTGGTATCCCGTGGCGGAGACGAAAGCTTCGAACTGGGCATTCGTTACTTCGTACCTGCCCAGCGCAAAATCGCGTTCCACGCGCATTTCGCGCGGCGGTCCCTCCGGGCGGCCCTCCTCGCCGCCGTGCGCTCCCATCACGAAATTCCCGCCCGGCACGACCAGCATCTCCGGACACCCGTCGCAGTCGCGGAAAGAGGCCTCCGGAACGCCGTCCGCAGCGATCGCCCCGGCCGCCAGGCCGAACACAGCGAACAAAAGGCGCAAAGTGTTATTCCGTCAGGGAGCGGGCGACGCGGAAGCCGAAGAAGCTGTAGCGCACCTCTTCGGGATCGCGACCGCGGAACGTGGTGCGCTGCCAGTCGGGGTTGGTCAGCCAGCTGCCGCCCCGCACGCTGCGGTTCTCGCACTGGCCGGGCGGCGGACCGTAGGCCGAACCGTCGGTCGGCGTGTCTTCCGGATAAAGCACTTCGTAGCAATCCTCGACCCATTCCCAGAGATTGCCGGTCATGTCATGCAGACCGAACGGGTTCGGCTGGAAACTGCCGACCGGCGCCAGGGTCGTATGGCCGTCGTCGCAGTCGATCCAGGGCCAGATGAAGTCGTGCACGGCGTGCGCGCTCGTGTCGTACATGTTGGCGTGCTTGCAGCCCTCGTCGGGGTCTTCCCCCCAGTAGTACCAGTCGCCGGCGCCGGCGCGCGCCGCGTACTCCCACTCCGCTTCACTGGGCAGACGATAGTCCTGGCCGCTGATCCCGGACAACCAGTCGAGATAGGCCCGGGCATCCAGCCAGCTCACGCAGGCCACCGGATGCTCGGGGTCGGACTCCTGCCCCAGCCGCAAATCGGTCCAGTGCGCTTCGGGGTCGTTTTTCCACTCCTGATCGATGTTGCCGCGACATCCTTTCGACATCTCGTGGCCGGTCGCCTCCACGAATTCCCGGTATTGCCGGTTGGTGATTTCGTACTTGCCCAGCGCGAAGGGCCCGGCAATCGTCACTTCGTGCGGCGGGCCCATCGGGCGTTCGCTCACGGCTTCCTCGCTTCCCATGACGAAGCTGCCGCCCGGAACCACGACCATCTCGGGACACTGCTCGCAATCGCGGAAGGTTTCGGGCTGCGCGTCCTCGGCGGCCGCGGGCGACGCTGCGAACGTGAGGCCGATCAGCACGGCCATTGCTGGTGCATATCTGTTCATGCCGCGCATTCTAGCGCGCTCGCCCAGGGGTCAGTGGAGGGAGCGGGCGACGCGGAAGCCGAAGATCGAGTAGCGCAGGTCCTCGGGATCGCGGCCGCGGAACGCGAGCCGCTGGCGGCTGATCCGCGAAGTCCAGCTGCCGCCGCGAACGCTGCGCCGATCGCACTGGCCGGGCGGCGGGCCGTATGCGCTGCCGTCCGTGGGAATGTCGGCCGGATAGGGCGCTACGTAGCAGTCCTCTACCCACTCCCAGAGGTTGCCGGCCACGTCGTGCAGGCCGAACCTGTTCGGTTGCAGGCGTCCGACTGGAGCCAGCATCGGAAAACCGTCATCGCAAAGCGCGGGCTGCCAACTGTAGCCATGCATGGCTTGCGCGCTCGAGTCATACACATTGGCCTGGCCGCACGCCTCGTCCGGTTCCGATCCCCAGGGAAAATCGCCGCTCACGGCGCCGCGCGCCGCGTACTCCCATTCCGCTTCGCTGGGCAGCCGGTACGGCTGGCCGCTCGTCTCCGCCAGCCAGGCGACGTAGGCGCGCGCGTCCAGCCAATTGACGCAGGCCACCGGGTGGTCCGCTTCCCACTCCTGGCCGGTCTTGAGGTCGGTCCAGAGCGCCTCGGGATGCAGCAACCATTCGTCGCCGACCCGAACCGCGCAGGGCGGTGCGGTCTCGTATCCGGTCGCGTCCACGAATGCGGCGAATTCCCGGTTGGTGACTTCAAACCGTCCGATCGCGAAGGCTGTGGCGATGCTGACCTCGTGCGGCGGACCGTCCGGACGGCCTTCCTCCCCGCCCTCCGCGCCCATGATGAACTCTCCCGGAGGCACCTCGACCATCACGGGACAGACATCGCAGTCCTGAAAGACCCGCGGCGCTTCGGACTCCGCGGCCTGCGCCGGAAGACCGGCCAGCCCCAGCAGTATTGTCGCCGTTGCGGCTAGAACTGCCATACCAGCAGGGCCTGCACGGTGTTCTCGTCGGTCGCCCCGTCGCCGAGCTTGTTCATCCAGTATTGATATTCGATTCCCATCCATAATCGTTCAGTGACCCTCCAGCGTAGTTGAGGCTGCGCAAGCAGCCAGCCGTCGACATTGTCGCCGAACCGGTTCTCCCGGCTGCCAATGTATTCGATGTGGCCCTCCAGGCTGAAATCCTGTCCGCCCAGCGTGAAAGGACGCGCGAAACTCAGGTCCACCATGAACGAATCGCTTTCTCTTGGCGCGCCGCCCGATGCGACGCCCTTGCTGTCGTCGATGTACCCGGTGATGTCCAGGTTGGCGAACGCGAATCCGTTCAGGTCCAGCGACAGGCGGATTCCCGGAAGGTACTTGACGACGTTGGCGTCGTCGGCCCAGTTGATTCCGAAGACCAGGCCGATGTCCGCGATGAGGCCGCCGCCGATTTTTCTGCCCGCAATCTTCGACAGGCTGAAATTGGAGTACCACTCGCCGTAAAGATCGAAATCCTGGAAGCCGGACTCCCGCGAGTCAAGCATGTCCAGAAAGACGAAGTTGTCGCCGTATTTCCAGCCGTGCGCGTGCTGCCCGGTGGTGATCAGATGTTTCGCCTTGCCGCCGCCGGCGAAGGAAGGAACGTCGAGCTGCCCGTACTGCAGGTGCAGTTCGGTATCGCTCCACTCCAACGCATGGCCTGATGGAGCGCAGGCGGGAAGCAGCAGTCCGATTGCCGCCGCGCGCGCAAGGGCCCGCACGGCTATCCGCCTTCGGCGCCGCTCCGCAGCAAGTGAATCCCGGTGACGCCCGCCAGCAGAGGCACGCCGGCGTCGACGACGATCCATACCAGCGAAACCGTGTCGTCTCCTATGGCGGTGAAGGCGGGGTTCATCAGATTGAACCAGTTCCAGAAAAACATGATTCCCACGAACAGGAATCCGTAGAACAGCGTGTTGGCCACCAGGAACTCGCGAGTGACCGTTTCGCCTCCCGCGCCCGTCTTGCGCGTGTAGCTGAAAACCGTGCCCAATACAATGGCCAGCGCGGTCAACGGGTTCACTATGGTCCAGAATGGACTGTAGGGCTGGCCGGGTTCCGATGCATGGTACAAGGGCTCGACAACCGTGTGGACGGCCACCAGTACGGCAACCGCAAAGAGATACAAGCCGCAGATTTTCTTCAACATGTGCCAATGCCCCCATCTTCCCGGGAAGAAATCCCGCTTTGCGCTTTGAGCATAGCACGCTGCCGGCGATGAGCAGGACGATTCCCACAGGCTTGTTGGCCGGACTGTTGTGGGCGGCGGCGTTCTGCTTCTACCCGGAGTGGACGCTGGTCCGGTGGTTCATCGGCATGACCGGATTGATCCTGCTCCTGTCGCTGTGGTCGGGCGAGCGGGCCTTCAGGAACCCGAGGGCGGCCGCGGCCGGAAGCTTCGCCTTCGGGCTGTGCGCCTTCTCGGCCGGCTGCTACTGGATTTATCACAGCGTGCGCATCGTCAACGGGGGGCCGGTTGCGCTGGCCATCGCGCTGGTCGTACTGCTCGCGGCCGTGATGGGATGCTGGTACGCGCTGGGCGGCTACTGGGCGGCGCGCATGCAGCCGAAACGGCCCTGGATGGCTCTGCTTTTTGTGCTGCCCTGCGTCCTGGTGCTGACCGAGTGGCTCAGGGGGTGGGTTTTCACCGGATTCCCGTGGTTGAGCGCCGGATACCTCACGGCCCCCGTATTCGCCGGCCGGATCCCGGCAATGCTGGCTTCCCTGGGCGGAATGTACCTGGTGGGACTGACGACGGCATGGCTGGCTGGCGCATGTCTGCTTGTCTGGCGCATCGCACCAGGCCCGGCAACGCGGGCTGTGGGCCTGCTCCTGCTGCTTGGCGGCGCCGCGGGGCTGGGGCAGATTGCGCTTCCGGCGCAGGATGGCCAATCGCGGGGCCAACTGCAAGCGAGGCTCGTGCAGGGCGGCATTCCCCAGGAGAGGAAGTGGCTGGAAGAGGAGTTTGTGCCGACCCTTGACCGCTACGAACGGCTGAGCTTCGGACAACCCGTGGCGGGCGCCTCTGCGGACCCGGCGCTGATCATCTGGCCGGAAGTCGCGGTCCCCAAGACGCAGGACTTCGTCCGCGAGTATCTGGATGATATGGACCGTCTGTTGCGCGCGCGTCGGGGCGCCCTTGCGCTTGGGATTCTCACCCAAACCGACGCCGGCCGATACAATTCCCTGATCGTGCTGGGCGACGGCCAGGGGACCTACCACAAGCACCACCTGGTGCCCTTCGGGGAGTTCTTTCCCGTGCCCGATGCGATAAGGGACTGGCTGCTGGGCATGAACCTTCCCGCCAGCGACCTCGTGCCGGGACCGAGCGGCCAGGCGCCGCTCACGGCCGGTGAGGCGGTGTGCGGCGTGAGCATCTGTTACGAGGCGGCTTTCGGTTCGGAGCAGCGAAGATGGGTGCCGACGGCGGAGGTTCTCATCAACGTCAGCAACGACGGCTGGTTCGGCGACACCGTCGCCCTCGAGCAGCATCTGGACATGGCGCGCGTGCGGGCCATGGAAACCGGGCGCTATCTGCTGCGCGCAACCGGCACCGGCATTACCGCGGCGGTCGATCCCGGCGGCCGCATCATCGACCGGCTCCCGAAGTACGGACCCGGTTTCCTGGACGTAAGCGTACCGCGGCTGGTGGGCGCGACGCCCTACGTGCGCTACGGAGAATGGCCCGTGGTTGTCCTGTGCATCTTGCTCGGAATCGCGCTTCCGGCAGCAGTTAGAATCCGCGAGGGGGGCTCCCGGCCGAAGGTTGGGCGGGCGGCGTTCACGGCTTCGGAGGAGCGCGAATGAGTGTAAAAAGACGACAGGTCCTCAAGGGAGCGCTCTCTCTTTCCGCCCTCTCTCTTTCCTACCCGTTGCTGAAGCCCGCGGCCGGATTCGCCGCCGAAAAGACCACGGCCGTCGTGATCGGAGGCGGCCTGTCCGGGCTCAATTGCGCGCTGCTTCTTTCGGATTTCGGGATCGACGTGATCCTGCTGGAGGGGTCGGACCGCGTCGGCGGACGCGCCCACACGGCCGATGACGTGGAAACGCGCCCGGAATACGGCGCCAGCGAGGTGGGCCGTTCGTATGCGCGGGCCATCGACCTGTGCTCCCGGCTCGACATCAGGCTCCTCCCGGACATCCGCAGCCTGCTGCCGATGTCCAACTACGTGGAAGGAACCTGGGTGAGGTCCGGGGACTGGGCCGATTCCCCGGTCAACAGGATGGCCGACAACGAGCGCGAACTTCCGCCGCTCATGGTCGGCATGGGCCTGTTGTCGCGGCTGAACCCGCTGATAAACCTGGACGACTGGCTGTCCCCCGAATTCGCTGCCTACGACATCTCGATGCGCGAACTGTTCCTGAACAACGGCGTCTCGGAGGCTGCCCTGCGGCTGGCCGGGGTCCCCCTGGATCTCCGCGTGACCTCCAGCCTCGGCATGATGCAGGAGCGAACGCGGACCCTGTTCGACGCGAATTTCGGACGTACGCAGACCCAGGCCGCGGACACGCCGTTCGGTCTGGCGGCCACGCGCGAGGAAGGCGAGGAAACCTTTCCGGTCAGAACGATCGAGGGCGGCACGTCGAGACTGCCGGAAGCGATGGCCGCCGCGCTGGGCGACCGGGTCCGGCTGGGCAAGGTGGTCGCGGAAATCGACATGTCCGGGTCGGACGCGGAAATCCGCTGCCTGGACGGCAGCCGCTACAGCGCCGATTTCGTGGTCTCCGCCATGCCGTTCACGACCTTGCGCAATATCTCGGTTTCGCCGGGATTCTCGGGTCGCCAGGCCGAAGCGGTGCTGACGCTGGGCTACCGCGGCACGACGCGCGCCTGGGGGGTCGTGGAGGAACCGTACTGGGAAGACGACGGGCTGGAGCCGTCGTTTTTCACCGACGAAACCATTCAGACGCTGGTGGTGCTGGACAAGCTGCCCGGAGAGGACACGCACCGGTGTTCGGTCATTTTCACCGGCCCTTCCGCAGCGCGGATCGACCAGATGCCCGACGACCAGGCCCTCGCCCTGATCGAATCGGAAATCGCCCGGATCCGGCCCTCGACGAAGGGCAGGATGCGCTTCGTGGACCTGTACGGCTGGCGCAAGAATCCCCTGATACAGGGGTGCCGACACTTGTTCGGTCCCGGCCAGATCTCCAGGTTCGCCAGGGAAATGATCGTGCCGCACCACCGCCTGCATTTCGCGGGAGAACACACCCGGCGCATGGACTTCGGGATGGAGGCCGCGCTGGAAAGCGGCGAGCGGGCGGCATTCGAAATTCTTCAGCGCGCATGAGAATTCCGGGCAACACGGGGCCGATCGCGGCAGGCACTCTGTGCGCGGCCCTGCTCTGCGGAACCGCCGCCCTGTCGCTGGCCGATCAGGATGTCCCCGCGCGACAGGACGCCGCGGCCGACGAAACTCCGGACCCCCGGCTGCTGGCGCAGGGCAAACGCCTTTACATTCTGTGTCAGGCGTGCCACGCAACGGAGGCGGATCCCGGCGATAAGATCGGTCCGCACCTTGCGGGAATCGTCGATCGGCCGGTGGCGAGCGCGGAGGGATCGGTCTATTCCGATGCCTTGCGGGCCCAGGAATTCGTCTGGAGCGAGGAAAACCTGGACCTTTGGCTGCAGCGGCCGGCGGAAATGGTTCCCGGCACGAGCATGAGCTTTGCGGGTCTTCCCGGGGAAGAACTCCGCCGGGCCCTTATCGCCTACCTGAATACGCTCTAGAAGGGAGGGCACGTCCCTCGCGGCATCCCGCCCTTCCACCCGAGGTTTTTAGAGGACGGAACGTCCTCGTTTCCCGGGTGGAAGGGCGGGATGCCGCGAGGGACGTGCTCTCGCTCCCAGGGGCGCGCCGCCCCCTTTCGGCTCAGATCGGGCTGACGCGGAGCCGCTTGACCCTCCGCCGGTCGGCTGAGACGACCTCGAAGCGCCATCCTCCAGCTTCCACGGAGTCGCCACGCCGGGGCAATCGGCCCAGGCGGTGAATGACCAGCCCGCCCACCGTATCGAACTCGCCGGTATCCAGCTCCGAGCCGATCTCCTCGTCAAACTCCTCGATGCGCATCTTGGCGCTGACCAGGAAGCTGCCGTCGTCCTGCCGCACCAGTTCCGGCGCCTGCTCGGGATCGTGTTCGTCGCCGATCTCGCCCACGATCTGCTCCAGGACGTCTTCAATCGTGAGTAGCCCGGCGGTCCCGCCGTATTCGTCCACGACCACGGCGAGATGATTGCGCCCGCGCAGAAACTCGTCCAGCAGGGCGTCCAGGCGCTTGGTTTCGGGAATCAGCGTGACGGGCCTTAGCAATGGCCTGATTTCCAGCGTGTCTTCCGGCGAATCCGTAAGGGCGCGCAGCACGTCCTTGGCCAGCAGACTCCCGACGACCTCGTCGCGGTTCTCGCCGATGACCGGGAAACGCGAATGGCCGGAACTGATGATCGTGGACAGGAGCTTCTCGCGGCTGTCGTCCAGGCGCAGGACCACCATGCTGGAACGCTGCACCATCACTTCGTGGACTTCGCGCCGGGAGACCTCCAAGACGCCTTCTATCATCGCCTTCTCGCCCGGCGTGATCTCCTTGACGCCCGCCAGATCCGCCAGCAGTCCCAGCAAACCATCGCGGGTGAGCCGCCCGCGTCCTGCAAGCCGCCCCAGGAATTCCCGGGCGCCGCTCACTCGCGCTCCACCGCCCAGGGGTCCGGCCATCCGGCCTGCGTCAGCAGTTCCGATTCGAGCGTTTCCATCGCCCGGGCCTGCTCCGGATCGTGGTGGTCAAGCCCCGCCAGGTGCAGCGATCCGTGCACGACGAGGTGGGCCAGGTGCGCGGCCGGCGTGGCGCCGCGGCCGCCGGATTCCGAGCGCACCAGCGGGATGCAGATCACGATGTCGCCGATTTCGCCCAGTTCGCGGTCCGACGGAAAGGCCAGCACGTTGGTGGGCCGGTCGACGCCGCGCCACCTCCGGTTCAGTTCGCGGCTCTCGGCTTCCTCGACCAGCCGCACCGTCACCGCGCCCTCGCGCGCGAAGTGCGTCAGGCTGTTCCGCACCAGTTCCCGTATCCCCGCGCCGGACAGCTCGGCTTCCGGTACAAGGTCCGAGGCGTCCTGGATCGCAACCTCAATCATGACTTTTCCGTCGCGCCGTAGGCCTCGAGAATTTTCTTCACCAGAGCGTGACGGACCACGTCGCGCGCGGTGAAATAGACGGTCGCAATACCCGGGACGGACTTGAGTATCCTCAGCGCGTGGCGCATGCCGCTCTCGCGATCGGAGGGCAGGTCCACCTGCGTGATGTCCCCCGTGACGACGGCGCGGGAATCGGCGCCGAACCGGGTCAGGAACATCTTCATCTGCTCCGGCGTGGTGTTCTGTCCTTCGTCCAGTATGACAAAGCTGCTGTTGAGCGATCGGCCGCGCATGTAGGCCAGCGGCGCCACTTCGATCACGCCGCGTTCCAGCCAGCGGGCGACCCGTTCCGGCCCCAGCATCGCGTAGAGCGCATCGTAAACCGGCCGCAGGTAGGGATCGACCTTGCTGGCCAGGTCGCCGGGCAGGAAACCCAGCCGCTCGCCGGCCTCCACGGCCGGACGCACCAGAACGATGCGCTGCACGTGTCCGGCGCTGTGCGATTCAAGCGCGCAGGCCACCGCCAGCCAGGTTTTGCCGGTGCCGGCGGGCCCGATGCCAAAGGTCAGATCGCGCGAACGAATCTCCTTCACGTAGCGGCGCTGATTGGCGCCGCGCGGACGAACGCGGATCCGGGGCGTGACGACCACCGGTTGTTCGTCCTCGCCGCGGTCCCGGCTGCCGGGCAGATCGCCATCGGCGCCGCTGCCGTTGGTCGCCGGATCGCTGCCGACGCCTTCGGCGCATTCCGCCAGGCAGGCCTGGATGCGTGCCGCGTCCAGCGATTCCTCCGCGGCCATGCGATACAGCTCGGTCAGCGCCATGGCGCCCGCGCTGATGGCTTGTTTAGAGCCGCGCACGCGGAACCGGTTGCCCCGGCTTGATATCCGCACGTCCAGGCCCTGTTCGATCTGGCGCAGGTGCCTGTCGAATTCCCCGCACAGGTTGGCCAGCGCGCCATTGTCCGCGGGTCGGAGGACGACCTCCCTGGTGTGTGCCTGGCTATTCAGGGCGAGGGAAAGCCTCAGGCCGCAAGGGATTCCGGCAGCAGCCGGCCGCGCAGTGAATTCGGCAATGCTTCGGTAATCGCAACGTCAACAAACCGCCCGATCAACGCGGGCGGCCCGTCAAAGTTTACCCAGCGATTGTTGCCCGTGCGTCCCGCCAGCAGGCCTTCGCCGCGGCGTGCCGGGCGCTCGACGAGAATCCGCTGTGTAGTGTTGACCATTTGCGCGGATATCCGGCGCGCCTGGCCGGTAATCAAGGCCTGCAGCCGCTGCAACCGCCTGAGCTTGACGTCCTGCGGCACCTGCTCTTCCATCCGTTCGGCGGGCGTGCCCGGACGCGGGCTGTACATGAAGCTGAAGGACTGGTCGAAACCGATGTCCTCGACCAGCGCCAGCGTGTCGGCGAATTCCTCTTCTGTCTCGCCGGGAAAGCCCACGATGAAGTCGGAAGCCACGCTGATTCCGGGGCGGGCGCGCCGCAGCCGGGCGATCTTGTCCCGATACTCGTCCGCCGTGTAGCCGCGCTTCATGCGGGCCAGCACGCTGTCCGAGCCGCTCTGCACCGGCAGGTGCAGGTAGGAGGGCAGCTTGTCGAAGCGAGCGTAGGCGTCGATCAGCCGGCCGTCGAATTCCATGGGGTGCGACGTCGTGAAGCGTAACCTGCCGATGCCCTTCAGTTTCGACACGTAGCGGATCAGCCCGGCGAGGTCCTCGAGTCCGCCCGACGGCGCAACTCCGCGATAGCCGTTGACGTTCTGGCCCAGCAGGTTGATTTCGCGCACGCCCTGGCGCTCCAATTGGATCGCCTCGGCCATTACGTCCGCGACCGGCCTGGAGATCTCCTCGCCGCGCGTATACGGCACGACGCAAAACGAGCAATACTTGCTACAGCCCTCCATGACCGACAGGTGGGCCACGGGCGAGGCGGTCTTCGGCGCCGGTAATTCGGCGAATTTTTCTTCAGCGGGAAATGCGATATCCACTACCGGTCCGGAAGAGTCCGCCGACTGCTGAAGCAGGCCGGGCAGCCGGTGCAGCGTTTGCGGTCCGAAAATGATGTCCACGTAGGGCGCGCGCTTGCCTATGGCGTCGCCTTCCTGGCTTGCGACGCAACCGCCCACGCCGATCTTCATTTCCGGCCGCTTGCGTTTGAGGGCCTTGTAGCGGCCGAGTTCGGAGAACAGTTTCTCCTGGGGTTTCTCGCGGACCGAGCAGGTGTTGATCAGTACGAGGTCGGCTTCCTCGGGTTTGTCGGTAAGCGTGTACCCGCGGCTTTCGCGCAGCACGTCCGCCATGCGAGCGGAGTCGTACTCGTTCATCTGGCACCCGAAGGTCCGTATGAAGAGTTTGCCGCTCATTGATCACGCCCTTTCATTGCCCCCTTCTTCCGGGAGACGCTTCGATCACGCCCTACATTTACCCCCTTCGTCCGGGAGACGCATAAATCCATCCATGGAGCTTGGTTCCGGCATCCCTGCCTCCAACACTCCCTGACGAAGGGGGTAAATGTAGGGCTCACGGTGTGCCGAGTCCCGGAGGGAGAGGCGGGTTCAGAAGGGGACCTCGTCGTCCATGACGCCGGAGTCCGCGCCTCCGGGGTTGCTTCGCTGGGCGTTGCCGGACGGCTGCGAGGAGCGCCGCTGGTCGTAGTCGCCGTCGCCGCCGCGCCGGTCGAGGAACTGCATGTCATCGGCCACGACTTCGGTGCTGCGCCGTTCCTGTCCCTCGCGGTCCTGCCAGGAGCGCGTGCGCAAGCGCCCCTCGACGTAGATCCGCGATCCCTTCTGCAGGTACTGCTGCGCCAGTTCGGCGCGGCGCCCGAAAAGCACCACGTTGTGCCATTCCGTATGCTCCTGGACCTGGCCGGTGTCCCGCCGGGTCCATCGCTCGTTCGTGGCGATCCGTATGTTCGCCACCGGGTTTCCGTTGGTCATCTGGCGGACTTCCACATCGTGCCCCAGGTTGCCGACCAGTATTACCTTGTTTACGCCGCGCATTTGTCACTCTCCCAAGCTATTCCGCGTTTCTCGCTGCGGAATTGAACTATTGTGCCATTACTCGCCGGAAACCTCGCGGCGAACGCAGCCGAAATTTGCCGCGCATTCGAAGAAAAATGCCCTAGCGCGCGCGAATGGAGCAAACGCGCGGACTTTGCCTGAAGTTTGCCTTCCAAACCGCGGGTTTCGCCGGTCGGCCGGACAGGGTTATATTGGTGGGCTGCCATGAGTGACATCCGCATCCGTTCGGCGCGCACGCACAACCTCAAGGGGATCGACCTGTCGCTGCCGCGCGATCGATTGATCGTGATTACCGGACTGTCCGGCTCCGGCAAGTCCTCGCTGGCATTCGACACGATCTACGCCGAGGGCCAGCGGCGCTACGTGGAATCCCTGTCGGCCTACGCCCGGCAGTTCCTGAGCGTCATGAGCAAGCCCGACGTCGATCACATCGAAGGGCTATCGCCGGCCATCGCCATCGAGCAGCGCTCGGCTTCCCACAACCCGCGCTCGACCGTGGCGACGGTCACCGAAATCTACGACTACATGCGCCTTTTGTTCGCGCGCGCCGGCGTGCCGCGCTGTCCGGTCCACAAGCGCGAGCTGGCTGCGCAGACGATCAGCGAAATGGTCGATGAAGTGCTCCGGCTCCCCGAGGGCACGGCCATCAACCTGATGGCGCCCGTGGTGCGCAACCGCAAGGGAGAACACCGCAAGCTGTTTGCCGACCTCGTGGCGCGCGGCTTCGTTCGCGCCCGCGTGGACGGCGACGTGTGCGAAATGGACGATCCGCCGGAACTCGATCTCCGGCGCAACCACACGATCGAAGTGGTCGTGGACCGGCTGCGGGTGCGCGAGGAATTGCGCCAGCGGCTGGCCGAGTCCTTCGAGACCGCGCTGACCCTGACCGGCGGAGTCGCCCTGGTCGGCTTCATCGATGACAAGGCGCGGCCGGACGTCCTGTTCTCGAGCCGCTTCGCCTGCCCGATGTGCGACTTCGCGATTCCGGAAATGGAGCCCAGGCTCTTTTCGTTCAATAACCCCGCCGGCGCTTGCGAGTCTTGCGCGGGCCTGGGCTCCAAGCGGTTCTTCGATCCGGAAAGGGTCGTCCGTCCCCACCTCAGCCTTGCCGGTGGCGCCGTACGCGGCTGGGACCGCCGCAACGTCTGGTACTACTCCATCCTGGAAAGCCTGGCGCGGCACTACGGGTTCGACCCGGAGGCGCCCTTCGAATCGCTTCCCGCGAAGATCCGTCAGGCCGTGCTGTACGGCAGCGGACGGACCCGGATCAGGTTCACCTTCCGCTTCCAGACCGGCCGCCGGTTCTCCCGCACGCGGCCGTTCGAGGGCGTTCTTCCCAACATGGAACGGCGCTACCGCGAAACGGAATCGGCGCGGGTGCGCGAGGAACTGTCCCGCTACCTCGGCTCCACGCCCTGCCCCGACTGCGGCGGGGCGCGGTTGAACGAGGCGGCCCGAAACGTGCTGGTATCGAAGCGCTCGATCGCCGAGTTGAGCGCAATGAGCGTCGAAACGGCGCTCAAATTCTTCACCACTCTGCGCCTGAAGGGCTGGCGCCAGGAAATCGCCGAGCGCATCGTGCGCGAACTGGCGGAGAGATTGCGTTTCATGGCCGACGTGGGCCTCGGCTACCTGAACCTGGACCGTAGCGCCGAGACCCTTTCCGGCGGCGAAGCGCAACGCATACGGCTGGCGAGCCAGATCGGCTCGGGGCTGGTGGGCGTGATGTACGTGCTGGACGAACCGAGCATCGGCCTGCACCAGCGCGACAACAAGCGCCTGCTGGCCACGCTGGCGAGGCTGCGCGATCTCGGCAATACGGTCCTGATGGTCGAACACGACGAGGAGGCGATCTGCAGCGCCGATCACGTCGTGGACCTGGGGCCGGGGGCCGGCGATCACGGCGGCCAGGTGGTGGCGGAAGGCCCCCCCGACGCGATCAAGCGGGAAACGGCGTCCTTGACCGGTCAGTACTTGAGCGGCGTGCGCAGCATTCCCGTACCCGCCTTGCGCCAGCCGCCCCAATCCGGCCGCGAACTGCATATCGAGGGCGCCTGCGCGAACAACCTGAGGGAGTTGGACATAACGCTGCCGCTGGGCCTGATGACCTGCATTACCGGCGTCTCCGGTTCCGGGAAGTCCTCGCTGGTGAACGAAACGCTGCTGCCCGGCGTCACCGCGTCGATCGAACGAAAACCCTGTCCCGGTGCGAAGTTCAGGGCGCTGCGCGGAACCGAACGACTGGACCGTGTGATAGAGATCAGCCAGGCTCCGATCGGGCGCACGCCGCGCTCCAACCCCGCGACCTACACCGGCGTGTTCACGCCGATCCGCGAAATGTTCGCGCTGACGCCCGAGGCACGGGCGCGCGGCTACAAGCCCGGCCGTTTCAGCTTCAACGTCAAGGGCGGACGCTGCGAAGCCTGCCAGGGCGGCGGGCTGATCAAGGTGGAAATGCACTTCCTGCCGGACGTCTACGTGCCCTGCGACGTGTGCGAGGGGCGGCGCTACGGACGCGAGGCGCTGGAGATCCGCTACCGCGGACTGAACATCCACGAAGTGCTGGAGTTGAGCGTGGAACAGGCGGCCGACGTGTTCGCCAACGTGCCCAAGGTGGCGCAGAAGCTGGCGACGCTGCTGGACGTGGGGCTGGGCTACATCCGGCTGGGCCAGAGCGCCACGACCCTGTCCGGCGGCGAAGCGCAGCGCGTGAAACTGTCCCGGGAACTGGCCAAGCGCTCGACCGGGCGCACCCTCTACGTGCTCGACGAGCCGACGACCGGACTGCACTTCCACGATGTCGCGCAGCTCCTGACCGTGCTGCACCGGCTGCGCGACGGCGGCAATACGGTCGTGGTAATCGAGCACAACCTGGACGTCATCAAGACTGCGGACTGGATCATCGACCTGGGGCCGGAAGGCGGAGAAGCGGGCGGCGATTTACTGGCGGCGGGGCCGCCGGAAGAAGTGGCGCGCGTCAAGCGCTCTCACACCGGCCGCTACCTAGCCGGAATGCTGCGCCGCCACCCACCGGCCGTGCGTAAACGGGACGCTGCCTGACTCGCTTGGTGCCGGCCCTCGCCCGTTATTCACCCACCCCTGTTGAGAGGCGCTGTGGGCGCCGGGTCATCGGCGCCCACTGGCTCGGTTCCGCCATCCTGGCTCCAACGCTCTCCACAGGGGTGGGTGAACAACAGGCTCAAGGTCTGGCGCAGGTCAGACCCACTTGGGGGCGGCGGGGGAATCGCTGCCGCGGACGACGAAGGCCTCTGCGGGGTCAGCGCCGGGGTTTTGGATTGTGCGTTCGAGTTCGATGGGGACGGTGAGTACGTCGCCGGGGGCGAGGTCCAGGGACTCGTGTCCCCAGGCGATGCGAAGGCGGCCTTCGTGGACCGTCCACACTTCCTCTTCCGCGCGGGAATGCGCCGGCAAACGGGCGCCGGGACCGAATGTGAGGCGGCGCAGGTGGAAGCCGTGCTGCCAGGAGAGAGGGGCTTGCTGGACGCCCTCTTGTAGATTGGATTGGCCGATGATGGGTTGCTCGATGACCCGGCCGTCCGAAGCGTTCTGGGCCAGGATTGAATCGGCGGCGCCGTTGGTAGCGCGATAGCGCGCCACGCATGATTGCAGGGCGGCGCTGTCCAGGCGCGTCAGTTCGGCAACCTGGCCGGCGGTCGTCGCGGGCATGACGGGTTCGTCGTCGGGGACGGCCTCGCCGGCCGCGGTGTCGATCAACCGGCCGCTCTCCAGCAGCACCAGGCCGTACCTGCGCGCGTCATCGAACACGTACGGGGCCCAGGTCACGCGACCCGGATCGTCGCCGCCCAGCGCGGCGAACATGAATCCTTCGCTGCCGCCTACGTTCTCGAATCCGCGGAACACGTGAATCGGAATGGAGATGGTGTCGCCGCGCTCAAGCACGACCTCGCCGTCTTCGCCGTGTTCGCCGGTCATGAAGCGCCAGCGGCCCGAGTGGATCCAGAAGACCTCGGCGGTCTCGTGGCTGTGCTGGGAGTTGACGCATCCGGGCGGCTGGCGCGCGGCCCCGATATTGAAGCCGTGCGGCTCGCGAATGTGCACGTGCTGGTCCGGGTTCTCGGCGACGCCCGGGCCGATGATCGTGAAGTTCTCCTTCGACTCGCTGCCCGGCGTGCGCGTGTCGATAAACGCGGTGCGGCAGGGCACCAGCTCGCCGTAACGGACCAGCCGCGCCCGCATCTGTTCCCGTGTGACCTGACTGGCTGCCAGCATGCCGCCTCCCCGGATTCGGTGCGGCCCATATACTAGCCGCAGCCGAATATACCTGCACATAACCGGCGGGGCGCCCTGACCGGCATATGAATCCTATGACCGACTATTCGAACTCCGAAGAAATCGTCGATTACATCCTGCGCATAACGCGCGAAATCTGGGAAGACCGCAACCCGGATCTGGTGATGCGCTACTACGGGCCGGAAGCGCGCATCCACGCCCTGGGCGGGATCATGCAGGGTGCGGCGGCGGTCACCGAGAATACGCGCGCCATGCAGGCCGCTTTCCCCGACCGGCTTGTGATCGGGGAGGGCGTGGTGTGCAGTCCGCTGGACGGCGGCGCGTGGCTGTCCTCGCACCGCATCCGCAGTCCGATGACCAGCAAAGGAGACAACGCCTACGGCCCGACCACCGGCAAAAAAGTAACGACCCACGTAATGGCCGACTGCGTGGTCCGGAACGGACTGATCGAGAAGGAATGGCTGGTGCGCGACAACCTGAGCCTGGTGCGGCAACTGGGCCTGGATCCGCACGAGGTGGCGCGGCGAGAGGCTGCCCGAATGCATCCGGAGGAACACTCGCGGTGGCTTGCCGGCGAACGCAGGCGCGTTCTGGACGCTCCCCCGCCCCCTTCGGGCCCGGCTTCACCGCCGGACCCCCAGCGGGACCCGCTCAGCTTTGCCCGCGAGATCCTGCTCGGCCAGTGGCAGAACCCGTCGGAGTCTTGCGAAGCCGCCTACGCACCCTACGCTGTCTTGAGCGATTCAGACCGGGAAGTGGCCGGAGCGAGCGATATCCTCGGCCACTACGCTGCCTTGCGGGAGAGCCTGAAGGTGCTCCGGCTCAGCGTAGATCATGCCGGACTGCAGGCCCGTGGCGACGGATGGACGCTCGCGGCGCGCTGGACGGCGGCAGCGGAACACTCGCAGGATTTCGAGGGGCTGCCGGCGGCGCAAGGCCCGTTGTTCCTCATGGGCATCAGCCACTGGTGGCTGACCGGCGGACGCGTGGCTCGCGAATGGACGGTATTCGACCGCCTCGCGCTAATGGAGCAGATCCTGCGCCAGCGGAAAGCCCCCTAGCGCCGTATTGCGCCGAGTCCGCCCCGGGGGGCGAGGGCGGCGCAAACAAGCAGTTGCACGAGCCTGCGTTTGCAACTATTCTCCGGTACCACGAATCCTGCAAACGTTCGGGGGCGGACGCCAAGTGGACGGACAGGCAGGTATTCGGCAGCTGCTAAATCCTATTGGGAGGACAAACATGCACCGACTTCATTGGACATTTTCGATTGCCCTGGCCGTGGCCGTGGGCGCCGTTGCCTGGGGCACGGCTCCGCAGGCCGGCGCGCAAGAGGCATCGGCACTTGAAGAGATCGTCGTCACGGCGCGGAAACGCGAAGAAGCGCTGGCGGACATTCCGATAGCGATAACCGCCTTCTCGGCGGAGCAATTGATCCGCGGCGGGTACACCACCCTGCAGGACCTTTCGTTCGCGACCGCCGGCATGCACTTCCACAAGCAGGGCGGCCAGATTCCGGGCCGCTTCAGCAGCAGGGTGCGCTTTCGCGGGATGAACAGTAACGCCAACCCCCCTTCACAGCAGGTGGGTACGGTGTTCCTGGACGGCGTTTACATTTCCGATGGAGTTACGAGCATCGACTTTTCCAATATCGAGCGCGTCGAAGTCATCAAGGGGCCCCAGTCGGCCACATTTGGCCGGTCCACCTTCGCCGGAGCGGTCAACTACGTGACCAGGACACCGGGCAATGAATACGCAGGCCGCGTCATCGCCGACGTTTCGGAGTGGGGCGGGCGCGACGTGACACTTTCGCACGAAGGACCGCTGGTGGACGACCAGCTGACCTACCGCGTTTCGGCGCGACTGTACGGAACCGACGGTCAGTACAAGTCCAATGCCGATGGCGGCGCCCTGGGCGAGGAGAGCACACAAACCATACAGGCCGTGATCAGCTGGACGCCCACCGAGAACTTCTCGGCCAAGTTCCGCTACCTGTGGTCCCACGACGACGACGGACCGGCCGCCGGCATGTTGCTGGGTACGGCCTTCTCGGCCCGCTTCGGCGGGGCCGGCGTCCCGGCCAACGCCGGGCCCAACTGCTACAGCGACGGCATTACTTCAGGGGGCGCGGGCTCCGACACGCCGTCCGATTACTTCTGCGGTTCGCTGCCGAAGGTTGACGTGGATTCCTTCATCGCTCCGAACACGGCGATCAGCGCCGTCGATCAGGCCGCCTTTCGCAGCAACGTGATCTGCGACCCGCGCGACGGCATCTGCCGGCCCAAGCTGCCCGGCGCGCCGCTCAGGTCCACGTCCGGTCTGACCCGCTACCAGCAAAGGGCCGCGCTGTTGCTCAACTATGACTTCGACAGCGGCATGCTGGACGGGCACAGCCTGGATTCCGTGGTCGGATGGAGCGCGATGCGGGCCGGCTGGGTTCGTGATTTCGACCTTACCGCCGCGCAGAATTTCCTGTCGCAGGATCCGGTCGTTGCCGATGATCTGACGGTGGAACTGAACCTGAGTTCGCCGCAGGACCGCAGGCTGCGCTATTCGATCGGGGCGAATTACTTCACCGCGGATAACGTCACCGTGGGCAACGGAGGTCAGACGATCTGGGGTTCCGACGGGGGCGTGAGCCAGCGAGTGGTGGCTGCGCCCGACGGAACGCCCCTGCCCGAGCCGGTAACGCTCCCGGGTCCGCACTTCTTCATGAACGCCATTCCGCCCACCGAGGGCAACGACACCACCGGAATATTCGGGTCCTTTGCCTACGACTTCAATGATGACCTGACCCTGGACGTGGAGTGGCGCTACCAGTCGGACGATATTTCACTGTCAAGTCCGAGTAACGCGGGCGTGCCGAATCCGGGCGGCGGTGTCGTGAACGCGACCTACAACGAGGAGTCATTCAACAGTTTCCTGCCGCGGGTCACGCTGTCCTACGATGTCGGCGACCGGGGAACCAGTTGGGTCACGTATTCCGAAGGCACGCTGCCCGGCTTCTTCAATACGGACTTCGGCTCCCTGAGCCAAGCGGACAGGGAGCAGGTAAGGTCGGTGATCCCCGGGCTTTCGCTGTTCAACGAGGAAGAGGAGCTTGAGAACATGGAAGTCGGCTTCAAGCAGGAGTTCGAGAACTTCTACTTCTCGGCGGTCTTCTACATGCTGGACTGGACCAATCTCAAGACTCGCCAGGGTGTTACCTTGACGAACGAGCTGGGTGTCCAGCGCACGCTCAATCTCCAGCTCAATGCCGGCGACGCGGAACTGGAGGGTCTGGAGCTGGAAGGCGGCTTCTCGCTGGGAGAGAACTTCTCCGGCACGTTCATGCTGAATTACGCCGACGGCGAGTACGGCACGCTAACCTGCGGCTTCTCGCCATTCAAGCCGCCCATCACGCCCGGCGCCACGTTCGGCCCCCGCGACTGCTCCGGCAGCCGGCCCGCGCGTTATCCGGAATGGCAGGGCGCCATCTCCGGCACCTGGACCGACAGCTTCGCGAGCGGCAACTGGGACTACTACGTGCGCGTGGACGGCGAGTACTTCGGCGAGGCGTACAACGAGGAAGCCAACTTCTCCACGATGGGCGACTTCTGGCGTTTCAACCTGCGTGGCGGTTTCGAACGGGACGACCTTCGCATCGAGGGATACGTCAAGAACCTGCTCGACGACGACAACTACCTGGCGGGCGCCCGCTGGTCCGATTTCTCCGGCACCTTCCTGTTCGCGTTCCTGTACAGCCAGGGCGTGGCGGTCACCCCCGCCGAGAAGCGCACCATCGGCCTCAGGGTCGTTTACGACTTCTAGCATCATTCGAAAAAGCTCCGGCCGACAGATCGGCCGGAGCTTTTCTTTCATGAAGATCAGGAACAGCCGCCCGGTGCTCGCCGGGCCGGCATTTCCCGGGGTGAAATAGTCAGCGATGTCGAACTATCAGCGCGGCTACGTGAATGGCCGCTTCGGACAGATTCACTACCACCGGGCCTGGCCGGATGCCGAAGGCAGCGGCAAGACGCCGCTGGCGTTCTTTCACCAGAACCACAAGTCGGCATTCGAATACGACATGCTGCTCAGGGAAATGGGCCGCGACAGGGAGGCGCTGGCCTTCGATACGCCCGGCTACGGCAGCTCGGACGGCCCTCCCGACGTGCCGACGATGGCAGACTTTGCCGGCTCGATGGCCGATGCGCTGGACGGCCTCGGCTTTGGCGCCGGCGGCAAGGGCGCGGTCGACGTGTTCGGCCTGCACACGGGGGTGCTGATCGCCACCGAACTGGCGCTGACGCGGCCGGACCTGGTGCGCCGTATCGTAATGAGCGGCGTTCCCTACCGTTCGCCGGAAAGGCGCAGGGAAATTCTCGAGTCGCTGCCCCGCGACCGGAAGCTGACCGAGGACGGAGCCTGGATCAAGGACCGCTGGAAGGTGCTCGTGGCCGACCGGTCGAAGGACGTGCCGCTGGAGCGTGCGGCGCGGGTCTTCGCGGAGGCTATTCGTCCACTGGACAAGCACTGGTATGCCTACGACGCCGTCTGGAATTATCCGCTGGAAGAGCGTCTGCCGCAGCTCCCTCACCCGGTCGCGATCCTGCAGACGCATGAACCTCTGCTCGACGAAACCCGTCTGGCGCATGCCGAGTTGCTGCCACGGGCGCATTACGTCGAGATTCCCGAAGTCCAGGTAAACATTCTGGACCTTGCCTGGAAGCAGTTCGCGCGCGAGATGCGGCTGTGGCTGGATAAGCCAGCGCCCTGATCAACCCCCTCAGCGCGCACCCGCAATCCTCGCTATCCGCCATGCACGGTTTCCTGGTCGAGCAGTTCGGCGGCACGGAAGTCATGCAGTGGCGCGAACTGGGGCGTCTGGAACCGGGTCCGCGGCAGGTGCTCGTTGAGGTAAGAGCATCCGGAGTCAACTTCGCCGAGACACGCATGCGTGCGGGGACCTATTCGGGACAGGAGCTGCCCTTCGTGATGGGCATGGAGGGCGCCGGGGTGGTGGCCGAATGCGGTGACGAAGTCGGCGAGTTCAAGCCCGGCGACCGTGTTTTCGGTCGGGCACGCGGCTCGCATGCCGAAGCGGTCCTGTTCGAAGCCGGTCACCTGATGCCGCTTCCCGACGGGCTTTCGTTCGTTGAGGGCGCCGCGATCCCGGTGAGCTGGCTGACCGCCTGGCATGCGCTGGATGCGGTGGCCGGATACAGGCAAGGCCAGCGGATTCTGATCGAGGCGATCGCCTCGGGCGTTGGAAGCGCGGCTTTGCAGATCGCGAAGTGGCGCGGTTGCTGGGTGGCCGGAACCGCGAGCCGGGACCCCAAGCTGGAAATCGCCCGCGAATGGGGCTGCGACGCCATCTACAACTACAAGCGGGACGACGTGCCGGCACTGGTGAAACGCGACACGGATGGTCGCGGAATCGACATCGGGCTCATGACGATAGGCGAGGAAACCGCCGAATCGCTGATCGCCTGCATGGGCATGGACGGGAAGATCGTGATGTACGGAAGCACCGGCGGGCGCCAAGTGTGCTTCAACCTGAACATCGGCGTTCGCAACCTGTCGCTGATGAGCATGAGCATTTCGACGAGCGAGCGCTTCATGACCCACACCATGTCCCGCTTCCGCGACGTGGCCCTGCCCCTGTTCGCTGACGGCACCTTCAAGGCTCCCGTCGGCACCGTCCTCCCGCTATCGGAGGTTGTCAGAGCGCATCAGCTCGTGGACGAGCGCAACCACTTCGGCAAGATCATCCTTACCGTATAAGGGCGTTTACCAGAGGCGCTTGCTGGCGATCGCCGCGCCTTCGGCCATGGCGGCCAGCTTGGCGTAGGTGATGTCCGGATCGACGGCCCCGAATCCGGCGAAAGTCGAGAACCCGCAGTCCGTTCCGGCGATCACCCGCTCGCGTCCGACGATATCGGCAAAACGGCAGATGCGTTCGGCCACCAGCCGCGGATGCTCGACGAAGTTGGTCGTGGAGTCGAGGACCCCGGGCACCAGGACCTTGTCGTCGGGCAGTTGCGCTTCGGCAAAGACGGTCCACTCGTGTGCGTGACGGGGATTGGAGGACTCGAACAGCAGCGCCTGCGGCCTGGCCTTGAGCGCGATGGGCAGGACCATCTCCATCGGCGCGTCGTGGATATGGGGGCCCTCGTAGTTCCCCCAGCAGACGTGCAGGCGCACCCGGTCCGCAGGGACGTTGCGCAAGGCGTGGTTCAGCGCCTCGACGTGCAGCTCGGCCTGACGCCGGTACTCGCTGTCGGGCTGTCCCTTGAACATCATGTGCCTGCCCAGTCCCAGGTCGGGCGAATCCAGTTGCAGCAGGAATCCGGCCGCGACGATGGCTTCGTATTCCGGGCGCATGGCATCCGCCAGCGCGTAGAGGTAGGACTCGTGGTCCGGATAGTGCTGGTTCGGCTGAAACAGGGCGATAACCCCGGGCGAGGCCGCATTCATGAAGCCTTCCGTGGGTTTGTGCCGATCTACCGCCGCGCGAAAATTCGCCAGGTCCTCCTCAAGCGGAGCCGTGTCCTTCACCCGGATCTCACCGACGCACTGGGGCCTGCGATAGGTGGGCGTGCCGCCGCTGGCGGCCAGGCGTTGGAGAAATCCCGGATACTCCTCCAGGTCGGAAGGAGGCTGCCGCGGACTGTCGCCCTCGAATCCCGTGATGCGGTCCTTGATGTAGGTGGCGTAGCTGATCTTGCTCATTTCGCCGTCGCTGACCACGTCCACGCCGGCCTCGCACTGTTTCGCCACGACCGCGTCCACGGCATCGGCCAGCAAGGCATGCCGCGCCGACGGCTCCATCCGCTCGCCTTTCTCCTCGGCGAACACCATTTCCGTTACGGCTTCCGAGCGGGGAAGGCTGCCGACGTGGGTAGTGAGTATCCGCTCGGTGGAATGCAGCATGATGCCCCCTGATTCAGCCGGCGTAGCGGCGCAGCCGGATGTCGGCCTGCTCCTTGTGACCGGCAAAGCCTTCCAGGGCGCAGAGCCGCGAGCAATATTCGCCGATCTCCACCGACGCTTCTTCGGTGATGCGCTGGTAGGTGCAGGTCTTGATGAACTTGCCCACCCACAGGCCGCCGGTATAACGCGACGCCTTGCGGGTCGGCAGGGTGTGGTTGGTGCCGATGACCTTGTCGCCGTACGACACGTTGGTTTCCGGACCCAGGAACAGGGCCCCGTAGTTGCGCATGTTGTCGAGGAAATATTGCGGGTCGCGGGTCATGACCTGGACGTGTTCGGAGCCGATCTCGTCGGCCTTCTCCAGCATTTCATCGTAATCGTCGCAAACGATCACCTGGCCGTAGTCCTGCCACGCCTGCCCCGCAATCGCCGCCGTGGGCAGAACGGTAAGCTGGCGCTCCACCTCGGCCATCGTGGCTTGCGCCAGCTCCTCGGAATTTGTCAGCAGGATGGCCGGGGAGTCGGGGCCGTGCTCGGCCTGACCGAGGAGGTCCGCCGCGCATAGTTCGCCGTCCACCGAATCGTCGGCGATGACCAGAGTTTCCGTGGGGCCGGCCAGCAGGTCGATGCCCACCCGCCCGAAAAGCTGCCGCTTGGCCTCGGCCACAAAGGCGTTGCCGGGCCCCACGATCATGTCCACGGAGGGAATCGTGCCGGTCCCCAGGGCCATCGCACCGATCGCCTGGACCCCGCCCAGGCAGTAGATGTCGTCGGCGCCGGCCAGGTCCAGGGCCGTCACGACCGCCGGATTGGGTGCGCCCTCAAACGGCGGCGAGGCGGCGATCACGCGCTCCACTCCGGCCACCCTGGCCGTGACCACGCTCATGTGCGCGGAGGCCACCAGCGGATACTTGCCGCCGGGCACGTAGCAGCCGACGCTGCTGACCGGGATGTTGCGGTGCCCGAGCACCACGCCGGGACGGGTTTCGACTTCCACGTCGTTCAGCGCTTCAAGCTGAATCCGTGCGAAGTTGCGAATCTGTTCCTGGGCGAAGCGGATGTCGGCGATGTCCTGCGGGTCCAGGCGGTTTTGGCAGTCGTCGATCTCCTCACGGCTCAGGCGGAACGAATCCGGCGACCAGCGGTCGAACTGCTGCGAATACCGGCGAACCGCCTCGTCGCCGTTCTCCGTAATGTCGCCCAATATGCCCTCGACCGCCGACTGGATGCGCGCATCGCGCTCATCCTGCTGCCCGGCGGCCATGCCCTTCTTCATGTATCGAATCATCTTGTCTTTCTCTATTCCGCGCTTTCAGGAGATTCCTCGTACGGGGCGCCGAGGAGTTGCATCATGACGTCGAGCTCGTTGAACAGCATCCATTCCTCGGTGATGCGCCCGTCCTCGATGCGATGCTGGGTGATGCCACGTATCCGCGCCTCGCGCCCCGTGGGCGGCCCGAACACGCCGTTGCCGCGGTGCGCGCCGTAGGCGTTCCAGCGAGTGGAGACCAGGTAGCCCTCGTCCGGATTGCCCATCCAGTAGACCTCGTCCACGTCCAGCGCCAGGTCCGGGAATTGCGCGAGCAGCGACAGTACAAATGCCTGGTACGGACCGAGGCCGCTGAAGGCGCGATCGGTGGGGCCGTTAAATACCAGGTTGTCAGCGTAACGGCCCTGCAGGGTGCCGAGCATCCGCCGGTTCCAGACGCATTGGTAGAGGCTGCGGATGTAGTCTTCCACGTCCAGCTCTCCCGAGGCTTCGGGAACCAGGGGATAGGCCGGCTTGGCCTGTCCTTGCTGGCGGGCCGGTTCGCCGGCGGTGTAGTCGTCGGGCAGCGCGGCCCCGCCCGACTCGGCCATCTGCCGCGCCACGTCGACGAGATCGAGGCCCATCTGGCGGAGCATCGCCGAGGTGTTGTAGAGCACGTGCTCCAGGAAGATCTCGTTTTCGCGCGACACGCAGTTGGCGATGCACCACAGCGACACCCGCTTTCCGGTGGGCGGGCCGTAGCGACTGTAGCCGGTGTTGTCGCCCTGAATGATCGTGCGATGCGAAGTGTAGAACCCGACGTCCTCGTCGCCGGCCCAGATGATCTCGTCGGCCACCAGGCGGATGTTCGGGAAGGCGTTGATGGTGTGGGTGGTGTCGGCCACGATCTTGTCGCGCCCGTACTGCAGCCCGTAGTCGTCGTACACCCGGCTGTTGTGCGCGTAGGTGTCGTAGATGTAGCCGATGTCCTTCTCTTCCCAGATCCGGTGCGTGATGCGGACGATGTAGTCGATGATGTTGCGGTACTGGTCCTCGAAACCGCGCATGGACTGCGCCGGCATGTCGTCGCGCCCTTCGGCGAGAAACCGGTCGGTGCCGCCCCGCGTGTATTGCGCCAGCGATATGGAGTAGTCGGCCGGCATATGCGCCCGGGTTAGTTGCGGCAAGCCGCTTTCCACGTCCTTCGTCATGCTGGTCCCCTCTCTCGTAAACAGCTGTCCAAAATACCGGCGTTTATTTTGCTTTATGCAAGCGGCTAGGTATAGTACGCCCTTGCATTTTCTTGGGAATCCTAGGGGACAGCTTATGAATCTCAGAGGCACGTTGACCCGCGCCGCCATTCCGATTGTCGCGCTCGCCGTTCTGGGAGCGGCAGGCGGGGCACAGGCGCAGGGCGCGCTGGAAGAAATCGTGGTTACCGCGCAGAAGCGCGACCAGAGTCTGCAGGACGTTTCGGTGGCCGTTACCGCCGTGTCCGGCGACGAACTCAAGGCACTGGGGATTACCGACGCTTTCCGTCTTGAAATCCTGGCGCCCGGCCTGCAGCTCGGGATGTCCGGCGCCGATCCGCGGCCCGCCCTGCGCGGCGCGCGGACCCAGCAGGTGGAGGCCAACGACGTGGCGATCTCCTTCTACACCGATGGCCTGTATCGGCCGCGCCACGGCCAGGCCCTTGCCGGTTTCGTGGACGTGGATCGGGTCGAAGTGCTTCGCGGTCCGCAGGGGACGCTGTTCGGTCGTAATTCATTCGGCGGCCTGATTCACGTCATCAGCAACAAGCCCGATCCCTCCGAGACGGACTACGGTTTCGCGGTTTCGGGCGGCGACTATGCGCTGGCGGGCTTCGACGGTTTCTTCAACGCACCATTGAGTGATACTTCCGCCGTCCGGTTTGCGCTCAAGACCGAGACCCGCGATCCGTACGTCGAGAACATCACTCTCGGCGATGACGGCGGCCTGAAGGATGCGGACATGACCTACTTCCGGGGGCAATTGCTGTTCGCACCCAGCGACACCCTGGACCTCACGCTTCGAGTGGAGAGCTGGCAGGACGATTCCAACGGCAACGGCCACTTCGGCTACTACGTTGAAGGCATTCCGGTCAATCTGGGCACGGGTCTGACCAACGGTGTCTCCGGCACCATGAGGCCTCGCATCGGACGTTCCGACGAGTGCGCCGGCACCTGCGGGCGCTATGGCGCCGGATTTGACTTCGCCGCCACGCCCGGGCCGGATACCGTAGCGCTGACCACCGGCGATCCCTACAAGATCGAGCAGGATACCGCCCCCGAGCGGGACTTGTCCGATCTGACCCTGGCCGGCGAACTCAATTGGTCCACGGATTTCGCCGACCTTAAAGCCACCGTTGCGTACATGGACTACGAAGAGTATCGCTGGGCCGACTGCGATATGTCAGCCTACCTGACGGCCTCCTGCGGCAACGACATCACGTCGGAGACCAATATGCAGGAATTCCAGCTCACTTCCAATTCCGACGGTCCGCTTGAGTGGGTCGTCGGCGTGTTCCTGCTGCAGGAAGATCTGACCAATGCCTTCCTTTGGGAAGATCATGCTTCCACCGTGGACAACACGCCGGTCAGCCCGCCGGACATCAATATGCACGCCGGCTGGACCCTCCAGATTCGGGTCGACACCAGCTCTGTGGCGGGATACGGCCAAGCATCCTACGCTCTCACGGATACCACGCGTGTGCTTGCCGGAGTGCGCTATACCAATGATCAGCGCGATTGGGAGATTTACGGTCAGGATCCCAACAACCGTTCGACATATTCGTTCACGGTATTGAATACGGCAGATGGCGAGGGTGACTGGAGCGAAGTTACCTGGAAGACCGGCGTGGAGTTCGACATGAGCGAAGACACCATGCTGTATGCCACAGTATCGACGGGCTTCCTGGCAGGTAACCAGCAGGGAGCTTTCAATGGCACCAATTCCTATGACGAGCAGACCGTGACGGCCTTTGAACTCGGCAGCAAGAGCTTGCTGGCTGACGGCAGCGTACGCCTGAACGCGGCCTTTTATGTAAACCAGTTCGAGGATCTGCTCGCAACGCGTTTCGTCGATACCGGGATCACCACGCTGGCGTTCACGGACAACGCCGGCGAGATCGACGCGATGGGGCTGGAAGTCGAACTGGACTGGGCGGTTACCGATCAATTGCAATTGGGCGCCCGAGCCAGTATGCAGCAGGCGGAGTACGGTGACTTTGCGCTACCCAACGTATTCCAGGAGGGTGGAGAAACAATCAGTGGAATTGCCAATCAGTTCCAGCTGGATGGGCTCCAGGTTCAGAACTCCCCCGATTTCACGGCTACGCTGCTCGGCAGCTACCTGGTGGACCTGGGCGGTTCGGGCACGCTGATCCCGTCGATCACGCTCTATTATTCCTCGGACTACCGCGTGGACGACTCCAATTGGTTCTTCGGCAACCAGGACGCCTATACCAAGACGGACCTGAGCGTTGCCTGGATGTCGGTCAACCAGGACTGGACCGCGCGCTTCTGGGTGGCCAACCTGGAAGACGAGGCCACCCTGCTGAAGGCCACGCGTTTCGGCGGCGACGTTGCGGTAACGGACTACGCCAACCCGCGTATGTGGGGCCTGACCGTAGGCTACCGCTACTAGATCGCATCATTCTTGCGGAAAGGCCGGGTTCTGCGATGGCGGAGCCCGGTCTTTTTTATGGCGCATAGGGCATGACCGACTTCGGCACGCTGAACTGGACGATCGTCGTCGCTTACCTGGCGGGCACGCTGGTGCTCGGCTACTTCCTGAGCAAGCGCGTCCGAACCGCACAGCACTACTACCTGGGGCAGCGCACGACGCCCTGGTGGGTCATCGGTGTGTCGGTGGTGGCGACCTATTTCGGCGCGATCACGTTCCTGGGCGGACCGGCGTGGTCGTACAAGGACGGCTTCGCGGTCATCTTCATCCACATCAACTACCCGATCGTCATCTTCATCGTCAACGCGCTGTTCCTGCCGTTCTTCTACAACACCGGCGTCGCGTCGATCTTCGACTACCTGGAGCGCCGGTTCGGGCTGGCGTCGCGCACGCTGATGTCGGCCGTGTTCCTGTTCGGAAATATCGCCTACTCGGGAATCATGCTCTACACGACCGCGCTGGTGCTGCAACTCATCACCGGGATGGACGTCGTCAACGCCATCCTCATCATCGCCGTGGTCGCCGTCACGTACACGATGCTGGGCGGGATCTCCGCGGTAATCTGGACCGACCTGATCCAGAGCGCCATCCTGTTCATCGGCGCGGCGATCGTCGCCGTCATGCTGATCGCCGACCTGCCGGACGGGTTCCTGGGTTCGCTGCAGGGGCTGAAGGAGATCGGCCGGGCCAATCCGTTCGAGTACACCTTCGATCCGTCCGTGGTCGCCACGATCTGGACCGGCGTGATCGCGATGTCGGTCTATCACGTCGTCGTGTACGGCGTGAACCAGATGATGATTCAGCGCACGCTCGCGGCCAAGACCCTGGGCGACGCGAAGAAGGCCTATGCCTTCATGGGATACGCGGCTTTTCTGGTCTATGTTGTGTTCTTCCTGATCGGCATCCTGCTCTACAGCTACTACGGCGGAAAGGACTTCGACAACGACAACCGGATCGTGCTGGACTTCGTGGCCACGATCGGACTCCCTGGGCTCATGGGCGTGATCACGGCGGCCATCGTCGCCGCGGCCATGTCCAGCCTGGATTCCAGCCTGAACTCGATGGCGACGGTCACGACGCTGGATTTCTACGAGAAGTTCTTCAGGAAAGGCCGCTCGCCGCAGCACTACCTGCGGGCGTCGCGCTGGTTCACGCTGATGTGGGGGGTCCTGACGGTCGTGCCCGCCATCATCGTTGCGCAGAGGGCGGACACCTCGGTGCTGGAGATACTCAGCAAGGTGGGCGTTTTCCTGGTTGGTTCCAAGCTCGCGATGTTCGGCCTGGGATTCTACTCCAAACACACGACCCAAAGAGGCGTGCTTGCGGGCGTCGCTGCGGGCTTTGTCGCCCTTTGGTACGTCGAGACCTACATGGACGTGGCTTGGCCGTGGTATGCGGTGCTCGGAGGCGTCGTGAGCATCGGCGTGTCGTTGGCGGCCAGCTTCGTGCTCGACGGGCGCCAGAAGCATTACTCGCTATGGACCGTGCAGGGGCAGAAGGAGGAGTTCGCGCGCAAGGGGCTGCCGGAGAAGCGCGACGGCTGGTACGTGATTCCCGGAAAGATCGACCGTTCGAGCTGGTACCTGCTGGTCTATTTCGTGTTGTGCGTCGTGGCGCTGGCGGTCTTCTACGATCTGATCTGAAGTTCGATGCCGGCCTCGCGGAATACGTCGAAGTCGAGTTGCAGGAGCATGTCGATCAGGTCGATGAGCACCCAGTTTTCGACCAGCACGTTACCGCTTCTGCGCCATAAGTCGCAGAGGCGAACGGTGAACATCTGTCCCTTGCCCTCGACGCCCAGCCAGGGGCGGACCATGAAGCCCCCGTGCGATGGCCAGCCTCCGCAAGCCACGTACGCGCCGTCGGCGAAACGGGCGTAATGCCCTTTGACTTGTCCGTCGAGTCGCGCATCGCCGGACTTGCGGAAGGCGCTGGAGAACCGGCCGGGCTCGAAGATCCCTTCGTAGGGTTGCTGAAACCGGCAGAAGCCCTCCAGGCCGAAGTAACTGCCGTAGCCGGAAGGGCCGTACCAGCACATGTTGCGGTGCCAGTAGGGTCGCCAGCCCTCTTCTTCGGTCCAGAGTTCGGCGAGCATGTCCTCGACCGTCTTGAGGCTCAGGCGTGACCGTTCCGGATCCTGTGCCGACAGCAGCATTCCATCGCCCGTCGCAGGCCCCGGAACGAACCCTTCATGTCCGACACTGGCAGGAAGAGGCCATCTTCCCAGCTGCCGCAGGAAATCCAGCATGTCGATATAGAGGTAGCACTCGACCGAACGGCCCGCCTCCATCCGGTGGAATTCCGCGTAATGCAGCCAGACGGGCTGGCCATTCGCGGGAATGCCCAGCCAGTCGTCGACGAATTCGCCTATGTAGTGGCCGTGGCTGACCACCCACTCGGCGCCCTCGTGTTCGCCGCCGAACAGCATGTCGCTGCGCCGGTGCAGGTGCCGGAAGGAATGCAGAAGCGGTTCCATCACCCGTTCAAGGAACTGTTGAGCGCCCGCCACCCTGTTGATCGGCTGCACGACATTCACCGCCACATCGGGATGCAGGAACTCCTTCAGGGCTGAACGAATGCGGGCGGAGTCGCAATCCGCGTAGTCGGCGACAAGCTCTGCGTAACGCTGCTTGTTGCGCAGCGTGGTTTCGGTGGCGATGCGCATTCAGGTGCGGGTGATGGAGCGGCAACGCTCGAGCAGGTCCACGCCCAGCGGCAGTAGGTAGTGGAGCATGTCGATGAATACCCAGTTCTCCGCGAGCTTGTCTCCCTCGCGCCGGTACATATCGACCACGCGCATCTCGGTCGGCCGCTCGGACGCCGGCAAGCCCATAAATCCGTCGCCCTGCTTTAGGCTCAGGTTGGCCCATCCGAACCAGCCGCCGTAGCAGCCCTCGGCGTGCTCCAGGACGTGGCCGTTGAACACGATGTCGTCCAGGCCGGCCCGGAACGGACCCTGGTGCTGCACCTGGTAGCGCTCGATCGTATAGGTCGAACCGATGCCGGCCGGTCCGAACCAGATCATGTCGTCGTGCCAGGTGGAAGCCAGCGATGAATTCGGCGACTGCCATCCGTCCTTGACGACCAGGTCGTCGCACATGCGCAGGATCAGCTCCAGGGTCTTTTTCGATTCCTCTTCTGCCTGGGGTTCGAACAGCAGGCCGTCCTGCGTGCGCGGCGGCGGATGGAGAATGCCGGAGCCGGTCTGTATCGGCAGCGGGTTCAGGCCCGCTTGCTGCATCACGCTGACGATGTCGCAGAAAAGCGCGGTTTCCGCGATCCTGCCGTCGTCGATTCGAAAGAACTCGCAATACGGAAGCATGGCGATCTTGCCGGTGGAAGGAATGCCCAGCCAGTTATTGTCGAACAAGCCGAAAAACTTCCCCATGCTGGACACCCACAGGGTCCCGTCGATCCAGTTGGGACCCGCCATGAAAATCTCCTGGCGCCGCTGCATGCGGGGAAACGCCTCCCGCAAGGGACGCCAGACCTTCTCGGCGATGTCGCCCGCACCCTGAATCTCGTTGAAGGGATGCACGCCCCGAAAGCGCAGGTTCCCGGCGCTGCGGCGAGCTATGACGGACTCGATGCCGTCCACACCGGCTTTCTCGAATTCGTCGAAATAGCCCAATACCAGGGCCTTGGCGTTCGCGATCTCGTTCATGCGAGCTCCAGTAGAATTCAGTCCTTTACGCGGGACACGACACTAGAATTGGCGCGGCCAATTATATTGAGTAATCGCTGGTGGCGTCCCTTTCGCGCGGCCGGGGACGCGGATGTCGTACACGTTGATCTTTCACCTCGGTCCGAGCGGGAGCGGCAGGCGTTCCGGTTGCTGGATGAAGAGGAGCAGGCCCGCTGGAGCCGCTTCCGCGCTGATGCGCCGCAGCGCGAGTTTGCCCTATGCAGGGGCGCGCTTCGGGCGATCCTCTGCCAACGGCTGGCTTGCCCGAACGAGGAATTGACTTTCGAGGAAGGGGAGCATGGGAAGCCGGCGGCGATCGTGCGCGGGCAGCCGGCTTCCGTCAGTTTCAGCGTCAGTCACAGCGGACGCCATGGGCTGATTGCGCTGGCCGGGCGCGGCAGGCTGGGCGTGGACGTGGAACCGCGAAGCGCTCGCCGCAACCTGGACGTGCTTATCGGCGAGACGCTCACTCCGGCGGAACAGTCGCGGCTGGCCGGCGCCGGCGCGAACCGCAGGCGGCAGCTTTTCTTTCGCCTGTGGACGATGAAGGAAGCGCTGGTCAAGGCGCTGGGCACCGGCTTCCAGCTTCACATTTCCGAATTCGAGATCCCTGCGGCCATGTGCAATGGAAAGCGGCTGTGCGAGTTTCGCTTTCCGCACCTGCCCGAGGTGCGCTGGCGGCTGGAGAATATCGGTAACCCCGAATTCGCCGCGGCCGTCGCGCACGAAGTTTCAGTCGAATGAAATCTCGTTGAGGAAGCCGCGCATCGAGGCCACGCACTCGTCCGGCTTTTCGACCTGCAGGAAATGGGTGGCGTCCGGAATAAAGTCGTAGTCCACGCTCAGGATGTGGCTCAGGTCCATGCTCGGCAGGTACGAGTAGGGCAGTGTGGGGTCCGCGCCGATCACCTTGATCGGACAATGGAATGAGTCGAAATTGATGGTCACCGCAAAGACCGAGGCATATTCGACGATCTGCGCTTCATAGTCGCGCGGGCAGCGCAATTCGTAGCCGTCGCCGCCGGAGCGCCGACGCAGCGTCGTGTCGGCCAGCAGCCTGTGGACGCCGGGCAGCGCCTGCCGGTACAGGGGAACGATCGCAAGCAACTCGTCAAACTCCCGCAGCGTGGCGAAGTGCTCGGTGCGCCGGCGGACCTGGGCGGCGTTCTGCGTCGCCGCGGCATCGAAGTCGAAGTAGCTGCGGCCGGCCTTGCAAAGCGGCGGATCGAACAGCACCAGGCCCGCGTAGTCCCGGCCCTTTGCGGGCGACAGCAGCGCGGCCAGCGCCGCCAGGGAATGGAATATCCCAACCGCGGGTTTCTCTCCGTAGGTCGAGTTGACCGCTTCCAGAATGCGGTCCTGATCGTCGGCCAGCGTGGGCATGTTGTGCCTGTCCGGCGCGCTGACCTCATTCCAGCCGTGGTTCCTCAGGTCATGGACGACGATATCGAACTCATCGGTAAGCAGCGACCAGAAGGGATAGTACAAGTCGATCGCAAGGCCGTTGCCGTGAGTCAGTATGAGCCGGGCGCCATCCGGATTGCCATGGCGCCTGAGGACGATGACCGTGTCATCGTCCACTTGCACATTGTGGGTGGAATGCGGCCTGGGCAGCGCCCAGCGCGACTTGTACAGGCGCGTCAGTCCGTCGGCTTGCTCAGGCAAGGCCGCGCCGGCTCCGCGCTAAATTGCCGGCAGAACGGAAGAAATACGTCTGGTCCTGCCGGTCTTTCTCCAGGCAGCTACGCAGCCTTGCTGTCTACGAATGCAACAACCTTGGTGAGGTTGTCGAGTGCGGCGCAATCGTCCAGCGTAAAGGTGATGCCGAACTCGCTGGCAATCAGCTTGCCCAGAGCAACCAGGTCCATGGACGAAACGCCGGCAGCCGCGAGGCTGAAGTTCATGTCGTCCGGAATATCCAGCGCCTGGCCGTCCACCTCGATGTTGTCGTCTACCAGCGCCTTGATTCTTTCCGCAGTTGAAGCCATGGTGATAGGTCCCCCTAATCAAAAGTTGTTTCGGATGCGGGCGCAATCATACTCGAATTCTCACAACCCGCGCGGTACTAGGAATTGATCCAGTAGCTTCGGCGCTGGAAAGGATAACCCGGCAGCGAAATGCGGCGGCGCTCTTCTCCGGCAAAGAGGCTCTCGAAGGAAACGGCCAGCCCGTCCTCGTACGCCTTCGCAGCCGTCTCGACAATCGAGCGGCCATTCCCGGAGTCGGGAGCGTTTTCCGCCTCGACTCCGGTTGCCGGCGACGCCCCAACGGCTTGTTGTCCTCCCCGGTCGCCGCCGTTTGCGAGCGACTTGAGTTCCTGCCGCAACGATTCGGCATCCTCGAATACCAGGCCGGCCCGGCAATCGAAATGAGTCCGTCCCACGGCCGCCGTCCATGCCATGTCGGCCAGAAGGGCATCCATGTCCACGTCGGAAGAGATCTCTTGCGAACGCCGGTCGAGCCATTCGAGATACCGCTCCGACAACTGCCGAAGGGCGTCCTCCGACTTGCCCGAAAGCGGAAGCATCCTGGCGATCCGGTCGTCGGGACCTTCGCCGCGCGACTGCTCGAGGTCCCCCGAACGCTCCGACTCGGAAACGGACACGCGTATCGGGGCGCCCGCGGGATCGATCGCGCCGCCGGGACCCGTCCCGTTGGCGGCGTGCCCCTCCAGCACGACATGTGCGTTCGTTCCCGATATACCGAATGCGCTCACGCCCGACCTGGGCGGCCGTTCGGAATGGCCGGGCCAGGGCGTCGCGCCTGAAACGACACGTACCGGAAGCTCGTCCCATTCGAGGTTCGGATTCGGGGTGTTGAAGTGCAACTGGCGGGGAATCATCCCGCGCTGCATCGCCAGCACGGCCTTGATCAGGCCGGCCACGCCGGCAGCCGCTTCGAGATGGCCGATGTTCGCTTTCACCGAGCCGATCAGCAGCGGCCTGTCGGACTCGCGTCCCCTTCCATAGACCGCCGCCGCGGCCTGCACTTCGATCGGGTCTCCCAGGGCCGAGCCGGCTCCATGCGCCTCCAGGTAGTCCACCGCCGACGGCGCCATGTTCGCCCTGGAAAGCGCCGTCTCGATGACCCGTTGCTGGGCCTGGCCATTGGGCGTTGTGGGACCTGCGCTGGCCCCGTTTTGGTTGACCGCCGAGCCGCGGATCACGCCCCAGATGCGGTCGCCGTCGGCCTCGGCTTCATCGAGCCGTTTCAGAACCAGCATGCCGCAGCCTTCGCTTCTTACAAAACCGTCCGCGGAAGCATCGAAGGCCTTGCATTGACCGTGGCGCGACAACATGCCCAGCTCCGCCATCTCCCGGGTCACGGCGGGCGAAAGCAGCGTGTTCACGCCACCCACGAGGGCCTGGTCCACTTCGCCATAGCGCAGGGCCATAACCGCCTGGTGCGCGGCAATCAGCGACGACGCGCAGTTCAGTTCCACCGGAACCGCCGGGCCTTCCAGACCCAGATGATAGGCAACCCGGCCCACCGTCATGCTGGTGGCGGTGCCCAGGTAGCTCACGCCTCTTTCGCCGGACTTCATCAGATCCCGGTACTCGCTCGAAGCCAGTCCGACGTAGATCCCGGTGCGGCTTCCCCGCAAGCGGTCCGAGTCCATTCCGGCATCTTCCAGGGCCTGCCAACTCGTCTCCAGCAGCATTCGCTGGCGCGGGTCCAGCATGCGCGCCTCGATCGGCGCAATCCGGAAGAACCTCGCGTCGAACTTGTCGATCTCGTCCACGAACCCGCCCTTGCGGTAGGCAGCGAACTCGCGCGGCAAATCTCGCGCGCTATCGGACCAGGGACCTGAACCCGCTCGGCCGTCGGTAATTCCGGTGCCGCCGCCTTCGAGCTGGCGCCAGAATGCCGCAAGGTCCGGCGCCCCCGGAAAACGGCAGGCCATGCCCACAATGGCAATGCCTTCTTCTTCGCGCGGCGCCGTGGCTGCGGGTTGCGGATCCGGCTCCGCTCGCCGGCGAGGTTCCGGCTGCGGCTCGGCTTGAGGCGCGGGTGCGGGAGCGGGTGCCGAGGCAGCCGCCGGAGCGGGCGCGGGTGCGGTCCCCAGGTCGCCGAGCTGTTCGGCTACATGAGCCGCAAATTGGGTGATGTCCGGATAGTCGAAAACCGCGGTGTTGGACGCCACGTACTCCCCGGCGAACGCCCGGTTCACCCGGTTGCGGAGTTCCACCGCCATCAGCGAGTCCATCCCGAGATCGAAGAACCCGACCGTGGGCGCTGGCGCCGACGGCAGTCTCAGTACTGCCTGCACTTCGTTTTGCAGAAAAGAAGCCAGCAGGTCTTCATGAGCCGCAGCGGGTGAGCTCCTCAGCATGGACAGCAGATCGCCCAGCCCTGCCGCGGGATCGTCCTTCGCCTCGGTAGCGGCGGACAACAGATCCTCCACCAGGATCGGCGGTTCTTCAACGGCCTCCGCGAAGACCGACCAGTCCATGGACATCACCACGGAATGGGTGGCGTCCTGGCGCACCAGACGATCGAATGCCCTGATGCCCTGTTGCGGAGTGAACCAGCGCCCGCCCAGCGCCGAGCGCTGGCTGTCTATGCGCTCGCGCTGCTCCGCCGCCTCGCCGATCTCCGACCAGGCGCCCCAGGCGATGGCCTGGCCTGCGAGACCCAGCGCCCGGCGATGGCCCGCAAGCTGATCCAGGAAGGCATTGGCGGCGGCGTGGTTGGCCTGGCCGGGATTGCCCATCACGCCCACGCGGCTCGAGAACAATACGAACATGTCCAGATCGCGGTCCACCGTCGCTCGATGCAAATGCCAGGCGCCCAGCACCTTTGGCCAAAGCACCTGCTCGAAGCGCTCCCAGCTCTGGTTGGTGAGCGCGCCGTCCGACAGCACGCCCACGCTGTGGATCACGCCCGCAAGGGGCGCCAGTTCGTCATCCATGCGGGCCAGCATCCGATCGATCGCCGCCGTATCGGTAACATCCGCCAATTCCACTTCCACCCGCACGCCGCGGTCCCTGAGCGCGCCGATGGTCTTCTCGGCGGCTTCGTCGGGCGCGCGCCGTCCGTTCAGCACGATCGTCCCCGCGCCCCTTTCGGCGAGCCAGTCCGCCACCGCGCAACCGATTCCTCCCAGTCCGCCCGTCACCAGGTAGGTACGATCCGGCCGCAAGCGGCCGTCCTTGACCGGCGGGTTTGTCGCCACGATCTTTCCGAGGTGCCGGGCCGAGCGCATGAAGCTCAGCGCGGCGCCCGCTTCGGCCAGCGGCCAGCGGCTGTGAATGATCGGCTTGAGCTCGCCCGCCGCAACGCGCGCCATCACGCCCCGCAGGACCTTGCCCACCCTGGCGGGCTCAGTCTTCTTCAATACGTCCAGCTCAAGGATGTGGTAGGGCACGTCGGGCCGCACGGCCGCCATCTCCTCCTCGCTCAGGATGTCGCGCCGGGCCATCTCGACGAAACGGCCGCCCTGCTTGAGGCACGCCAGACTGGCATCGATGTAGCCTTCGCTCGTCAGGCTGTTCAGCACCACATCGACGCCCTCGCCGCCGGTGGCCTTGAGAATTTCTTCGCCGAACGCCGTCGTGCGGCTGTCAAAGACGTGCTCCACGCCCAGCGACCGGAGATAGTCCCGCTTGGGCGCACTGGCGGTGGCAAACACTTCTGCTCCTGCGGCCTGCACCCACTGGATGGCCGCCAGGCCCACGCCGCCCGCGCCCGCGTGAATCAGGACCCGTTCGCCAGCCTCCAGTCCCGTGAACTCGAAGGACAGCGCAGCCGAAACGTAGGCGCTGGGGATCGTGGCAAGTTCGCTCACCGTAAATCCGTCCGGCGCAGGAGCGACGAGTTCCCCGTGCGTGATCATTTCCCCACCGAACGCGCCGAAGCCCATTCCAACCACATGGTCGCCGGCCTTCACGCGGGCCACGTCGGAGCCGACGTCCAGCACGTAACCGCACATTTCGCGGCCGAGCATGCCCTCCTCGATGAATCCGAGCGACCGGAATACGTCCCAGAAGTTGAGCCCGGCGGCCTCTACCTGCACCCGGACCTCGTCCGGCTCCAGGGGCCGCTCCGGCAAGGTCTGAACAAAGGGTTTGTCGAAAACGCCGTCCGGGTCGGGCGCCAGCACCCAGTCCGGCTCCTCGGGCAGTTCCAGCCGCTCTGCGCCGGCGCCCTCCCGAACCAGACGGGCCGTAAGCCGGCGGCCGCGACGATGCGCAATGTGATCCTCCGGGTCCGGATACATGAGTTCATTGACGAGATCGGACGCGGCGCCCGGGGCCGGATCGAGGTCGAGCATCCTGGGCTTGAGGTGCGGCGCTTCGCGAGCGACGCCCTTGCCGAAACCCCAGAGTACAGAGCCCGCGGGTTCCCCGCCCCGCTCGCGCTCCAGGACCTGCGCGCCGCGGGTCACGAACCACAGGCCCCTGTCCGGCATCGTGTCCGAATCGATCAGGCCCTGGACCAGCGCCAGCGCACTTGCGCCCGCCCGTCGCACGTCATCCGCCATGGCTTCGGTCTGGGCCCGCTCACCATTGCCGTCGAGTGCGGCGAGATGCACGATTCCACCGAGCGGCACATCGCCGGGAAGATTCTCGATCAGCGAGCGCCAGGAATCCCGGTCGTCCGGTTCCACGGCAGTCTCGAACACACCCGGTCCGTTCCCCGGTTGAATCCCGTTCGCCGGCGCATCCGCGCCGGCCAGCATCACCGTTTGATTGCGCGCGGCCAGGTCGCTCGCCAGTTCCGCCCCGACTCCCCCTGCGTCCGCGGCCAGCACCCAAACGCCCCGAGGTTCGCTCACCTTCGCGGGTCCCTGGGCCACGATGACGCCCTTGTCCAGGGTCCGGTTCGGGTCGTTCTCGTTGACGCCCAGCACTTCCACTGCCTCGAAACCGGCATCGCCCAGCGCCTGCCTCCAGATCTCCGGAGTGGCCAATGCGTGGTGGGGACGGTAATCGTCGGCGAACCGCCACCAGCCGTCCAGCTGCCCGAAGGTCAGGTCCATCCAGCCCAGCCCGGTGAGGTTCTCCAGCGCGACCAACTGCCCCGATGGAGCGAGAAGTTCCCGGCAATGTGTCAGTGTATCTTCCAGATATCTCGTTGCATGCAGAACATTCGAGGCAATAATCAGGTCGTAACCGTGAGGGTCGTAACCTTGCGCGACCGGGTCCTTCTCGATGTCCAGCGGCGCATACCGGATACAACCGCCGGCGTCGCCGAACCTCGCTTCCGCTTCGGCAAAGAATCCCGCGGAAATGTCGGTATAGACGTAATCGAAACGGCCCTCGGGAAGCTCCGGCAACACCGAAGCGGTGGCGGAGCCGGTGCCCGCCCCGACTTCGATCACCCGCAGGCGCCGATCGCCGGGCAGTGCGGCCACCAGGGCACGCACCGCCTCGCCCAGCAGGCTGTTTGCAGCGCGCGCCACCGGCGCCTTCAGGTACAGGTCGGCCGCCGTCGGCTCGCCGCTGCTGAACAGCAGGGTAAGCGCATCCTCCTTGCCGCGAAGCACGTCACCAAGGGCCTTGCCCGACCGCTCGAACAGGCCAACTTCGGTGAGACCGTGGGCATAGGTTCCCCTCATCCGCTCGACCCATTCATCCAGATCCCTGGGCATCTCGGCGGGCAGGGGATCTTCGGGTCCCAGGAGCACGCGGAAACCCGCATCGGTCTCTTCCAGTACCCCGGACCTGGCGAGCATTTCGAACATGCGGCGGAACAGGCGCGAGTGCTCGGGCAAGACATCCATTTCCTGCCGCAATTGATCGGAGTCGACGACGTCGCCCGTCTTCCTCTGCCATCCCAATTCCTCGAGCGTGGCAAGCGCGCGCGAACGCGACCATTGTTCGAGGTCCTCAAGCAGATCGTTCCGGCCCTCGGGATCGACTCCCGCCTCCCGCAGGTAATCGGCGAACAATTGCGTGCCGGCTGCGACAGCCGCGGGCCGGGGAAAGAAATCGGCGGAAAGGATCCCGGGGGGAAGCGGCTGCTCGCGCCACTCCACCTCGTACAGGAGATCGTTTACGCCTTCGATGGCCGAAAGCAGGGCCGCGCGCGTCGCCCGCTTGATCGAGTAACCGCTAAGTCGCCCCAGCAGAGACCCGTCCGGGTCGTAGATTCGAAGTTCGCCGTTCAGGGTCTCCGGCATTGCGTCGGGGTCCGCATCCGCGTCGCGCGACGCCTCGCTCAGGCGCACGTGGCAGTACACGCGGTCCGGCAACCGCCCCGCCAGCCACAGTTGCTCCCAACCGAAGGGAAGATAGGCGGAGGCGCCCTCGGACTCCGCGAACTTTCGGGCGGTGCCGAACACCTGGAAGCAACCGTCCAGCACCAGAGGGTGAACGTCCAAGCCGTGCCGTTCGAAAGCCTCCGGCAGCGACACCTCGCCCAGAGCCTCGCCGGGGCCGGACCAGACCTGCTTCAGCGTGCGGAAGAACGGTCCGAGATTGACGCCGGTGCTTGCCCTGTGCCGGTAGTACGCGTCAACGTCCGCCGCCTTCAGATCGGCCCTGAGTTGTTCGAGATCGATCGACTCGCCTTCGCCGGGCGCCGACGAGGCTGACGCCAGCCGGCCCTCGATATGCTGGCTCCAGACACCTTCGTTGCCTTTGCTGAAGATTCGAACGGCCCGGGACGCCGCCGACCCGGATTCATCGATCGCCAGCTGCACTGTCCTCGCGGCTGCGGTCGGGTCTTCCTCGTTCTCCTCCTCGAACACGAGCGCATTGTGCAGTTGCATGTCTTCAACGATCACCGACCGGCTGCCCTCCGCAAGCGCTGCCGATGCCACCATCGCTCCATATACCGCGCCCGGCGCCACAACGCGGCCGAACACCCGATGGTCGCTCATCCAGGGTGGGTCGGAGGGGAACAGTTCGGTTTCGAATGTTATTTCGCCGCCCGCCGATTCGCGGCGCACGCCGAGCAGTGGATGGCCTGCGCTCCCTCGTCGTCTCGCCGGAGCCTCCAGCCAGTGACGGCGTCGTTGAAACGGATAACCCGGCAGGGAAATCCTGCGCCGGTTCTCGCCCGCGAACAGTCCGGAAAACTGAATCGGCAGTCCAGCCTGATAGGCGGCTGCGGCCGCTTCCGTGAATTCCCCGCCGTCGGACGTTCGTGATGCTCCGTCCGCGGGCGGCCGCAGGCTTGCCAAGACAGCCGGCACGGGCGACTTGGACGACTCCGGCCATGCCGACAAGGTCATTGACGACAGAACCGACCGCGGCCCGATCTCGATGACCAGGTCCACTCCCAGGCCGTCCAGCGTGTCAACGCCATCCACGAACGCTACGGCTTCGCGAGCGTGCCGCCTCCAGTAGGCGCCGTCCAGCCGCTCGTCCACCCCGAGCGCGCGGCCGGTCAGGTTACTGACGAAATTCACGACAGGCTCCTCGACCGACAGGCGGTCCAGCACCGCTTCCAGGTCATCCAGCGCCGACTCCATCAGGGCGCTGTGAAAGGCCCTGGAGGTATTCAGGCGCCGCACGCGCACGCCCTGGGACTCCAGACGCCCGGATATCTCTTCGATTTCCGCTATCGCGCCGCTGACCACCTGGTGCGTGCCGTTGTAGGCGGAAATGTTCACGCCGACGCCCCCGGAAGCGGCATTGGCGGATTCCACCTCGGCGGCAACCGTTTCGGCCGGAGCAAAGACCGCCGCCATGGCGCCCGGTTCGGTCGCCGACAGCAGCGAGCCCCGCGCTTCGGCAAGGCGCATGCCATCCTCCAGGCTGAACACGCCCGCCGCCTGCGCGGCCGCCAGTTCGCCGACGCTGTGACCCAGCACAACGGCCGGCCGAACACCGATACTTGCCCAGAGAGCCGTAAGCGCGCACTCCAGCGCATAGAGCGCCGGCTGCTCCCATGCCGTGTCGGCAAGGTCCCCCTGCGCGCCATCGCGGCCGAACATCAGATCCAGAAGGGAAGCGCCCCGCTCCTCGACGAATACCGCCTCGCAACGGTCGAATACCGCCCTCGCAACCGGCTCGCTCTCGTAGAGCGCAAGCCCCATCCCGGTCCACTGGCTCCCCTGGCCCGTGTAGGCGAAGGCAACCGCGGCCGATTCGCGCGCAGCCGGTCTCTCATCAGCCTGGGCCACCTCTTCCAGTCGCGACCGCAGGGATTCCGCGCCCTTAAAAACGACGCCTTCGCGAACATCGAAGTGGCTTCGTCCCACGCTCGCGGTCCAGGCCATGTCCGAAAGCAACGGATCCGGGGCCGCATTGACGGGAGAAAACTCGTTTTCCCTTTCCGCAATCCAATCCAGGTAGCGCGCCGCGAGTTCTCCAAGCGCGGCGGAAGACTTGGCCGAGAGCGGCAGAAGCCGCGAGCGGCGCGAAGTGGGCCGCTCTTCCGGGACCGCCAGGTTCGAAACGCCTGCGGGCATCGAAACGGCAACCGCGTTTGCGGGGCCGGCTACATCGGCAATGTCGCGTGTCAATCCGGGGGCGAGGCCGTCGCGACCTCCTGTGCCCTTTCCGTTCGGGCTCCGGTGTTCTTCCACCACAAGATGAGCATTGGTGCCGGAAATCCCGAAGGAGTTCACGCCCGCCAGGCGCGGCCGGCTTCCATTGCCCGGCCAGTCCTGCATTTCCGTCGTGATCTTCAGCGGCAGGCTTTCCCAGTCAACGCGTGGATTGGGGTCCCGCAAATGCAGGTGTTTCGGGATCACGCCCTGATTCACGACCAGCACGGCCTTGATCAGCCCCGCCACCCCCGCCGCCGACTCCAGGTGGCCCACGTTGGTCTTTACCGAACCGATCAGCAGTGGATTGTCGGGCTTGCGCGACCGGCCGTAGACGGCAGCCACGGCGTCGATTTCGATCGGGTCGCCGACCGTGGTCCCGGTTCCATGCGCTTCCAGGTAATCGACGTCCAGAGCCTGGACGCCTGCCTGCGACAGGGCCTCTTCGATCACCCTCTCCAGCGCCGGCGTGTTGGGGACCGTCAGGCCGACGCTGGCGCCGCCGTGGTTCACAGCAGAGCCGCGGATGACACCCCAGATCCGGTCGCCGTCCGCCTCCGCTTCGCTCAGCCGCTTCAGAATAACGACGCCGCAGCCTTCGCCGCGAACATAGCCGTCGGCCGAAGCATCGAAGGTCTTGCACTGCCCCTCGGGGGACAGCATCATCGCGTCGGCGCGCAATTCGTAAATCCGGCCGTTCAGGATCGCCTGCACCCCGCCCGCAATGGCCAGGTCCGCCCTGCCCTGCTGCAGATCGGCCACCGCATCATGTATCGACACCAGCGATGAGGCGCAGGCAGCGTCAACCGCCTTCGCCGGACCCATCAGTCCCAGCACGAAGGAAACACGGCCGGCGGCGCCGTTCAGGTTGGTTCCGCTCAAGGCGTAGAGGCAAGAGGCCGCTTCGGCGGGCTTGCTCGAGTCCACGACCAGCATTCGATACTCGTCGTTGCTGATCCCGGTATAGACGCCGGTTCGGCTCTCCCTGAGCCGGTCGGGGTCGATGCCGGCATCCTCGAGCGCCTGCCAGCTCGTCTCCAGCATCATCCGCTGCTGCGGATCCAGCAGGGATGCTTCGACCGGAGATATGCGGAAGAACGAGTCGTCGAACTGGTCGATGTCGTCAACAAATGCGCCGAAGCGGCAGCCTTCGCTACGCACCGCCTCGTCGGGAAAGAGTTGGCTGAAGCGTTCGTGCCCCGAACCAGGGACCCATTCGCTTATGGAGTTGCCGCCATCCTTGAGCAGCTGCCAAAAGGAACCAATATCCAGCGCGCCCGGAAAACGGCAGGCCATGCCCACCACGGCGATCGGTTCGCCGGATCCGGGATATTCCGTTCCGGGAACTTCGGATACGGCAGGTCGGGCCGAAGAAGATGATTTGCGCGTCGCCATTACGTAATTTCGCCAGGAACCCCCCGTTCCAAACCGCCGATGGCGGCATCGTTTTCTGTGCTGTCAGTTTAAGTGAAAAACGCGCCCCAAAACCCCTGGTCCCCCGGCACGGGCGGGTACGGCGTTCGATGGATCGTTGTTGCGGCCCAAAAGAAAAAGCCCCGGAACCGGCCGGGGCTTTTTCACGAATCAGGGCATAAAGCCACTAGAAGCTGTAACTGACGTTCACGCCGAAGTGACGTCCGCGGCTTAGATTGGCCAGTTGGGCGTACGGGAAGGTGAATGAACCCGTGGTCTGATCGAAGCGCGCGAAGCGGCGGAGGTCGCGGAAGCGGTATGAGCCCGCCAGCGTCCGGTCATCGAGAATGTTGTTGACGTAGGCCGTCAGTCTCCAGTTCTCGTTCGCAATGCCCCCACGCAGGTTCCACTTGTATTCCCATCCGAGGTACGAGAGGTTGTAGATTTCCGACCAGCGCTCCCCGGTCATGTTCAGATCGGTCCGGGCGAAGAAATCCCAGTCGTTAAGCACGCCCGATTGGTTGTAGTTCGCGGAAACTTGGAGCTGCCAGTCGGGATACCGGTAGGGCTCGTTGCCGGCAAGATCTGAGTCCGTGCCAAGTTGCGGGGCGAAGGTTTCCTCCACAAAGAACTTGTACTCGGGGTCCGCGAACGCAACGGAACCGGACAGGACCCATCGCTCCGATACGGCAAGGCTGGACTCCAGCTCGAAACCGTAAACCTCGGTCTTGCCCGCGTTGGTGGCAATGGTCGAGGCCTGGCCCTGGACGTTCAGGAACGTCTGGCGGATCTGCTGGTTTTTCCAGTCCAGGTAGTACGCGGCTGCATTGAGCAGCAGGCGGCCGTCCATCCACAGTGTCTTGGCTCCAACCTCGTAGTTCCAGATGGTCTCTTCCTTCACGGCGGGATCTATGCCGAGGCTTTCCGCGACCGCACGGTTGTTGAAGTACCCGGGTTTGTTGCCCTGCGATACGACACCGTACAGGGTGACGTCTTCACTCGGCTTGTAGTCCACGATGAAACGCGGCAGGGTGCGCTTGAAACTCGCTGTGTCGAACCGGTACGCTTCCAAGTTCTTGCTTGAACCCAGACGCGGAACCTCGGCCTGCGTCTGCGGGAAGAACGTTGCGGTGCCCTCGAGCACATCGTCCTTCTGCCAGCGAACATCCAGACCCAGAGCGAGCCGGTCCGTCAGGCTATAGGTCAGGCTACCGAAAACGGAGACATTTTCGATATGGCGGGAGCCGCCAGCCTGGCCGTAAGGACGCGACCGTGACAACCGCAGGTTCTGGGCGGCGAGGATGTCATGCTCGTAATACGAGGCGCCCGCAAAGACCGACAGCTTGTCGGATCCCGGAGCGGTGACCTTCAGCTGCAGGCTCTTGTCCTGGTAGCCGGACCAGGCCTTGTTTGCTTCGAGCTGGCCGACCGAACCGAAGATCAGGCCGTTAAAACCGCCAAGGCCATTGAAAAGGCCGAAGCTCTCGGAATAGCTGGCATCCTGAATGGTAGTGTCCGTCTGCTGATTGGTGCCGGCCCGCAATTCGAATTCCCAGTCATTGCTGGTTACGAAATCCACTTCGGCCGTATAGCGGCGCGTAATCTGGAATTGTCCGACCGCCTCGCCGAAACGCTCTTCGACCCTCTTGTTGTTCTGTGCGACCGTGTCCAGATCGTCCGGAAGTTCCCCGCATATGTAGCCCAGGGGGATGGAGGAGTTGTAGAACAGACAGTTGTCCAGAGAATCGGGCAGGCTGGTTGTTGGCGGTGCGCCGTCATCATCTTCCGCATAGGATGCGAACAGCGTCACGGTGAGATTTTCCGCGGGCTCCCAAACCACCTTGCCGGAGATAGCCCTGGACTTTTCGTCGCCGATCGTGGCGTTATCTTCAAACATGGCGGTATTCTTCCACTCGCCGCCGAAACTGTAGGAGCGGACGCTCACCATGGCCTTCAATGTGTCCGAGCCCAGCAGCGGACCGGAAACGGTCAGGGCGACATCGGAGCGGCTGTGCTCGCCCAGATCGAAGTCGGCATCTATTTCGAGTTCGTCTCCCGGCGTCTTCGTAATGTAGTTCACGGCTCCGCCGAAAGTCGCGCGGCCAAACAGTGCCGATTGAGGCCCCTTGAGGACTTCTACCCGTTCAATGTTGTTGAAGCCGAAGGTGGCGGCCGTTCCCAGGACAAAGAACCCGTCCACAAAGACAGAAGAATTCTGACGGTCCTTCACTGCAGTGTTCACGACCAGACCGCGGAAATACGGGTTGGAATCGCGACCGCCGACGTTCTCGGTGTAAAAGCCGGGCGTATAGTCGGATAGGTCAATGATGTTATCGACACCCCGCTCGTAGATGTCGTCGTTGGTCAGAGCCGTCACCGTCAATGGAAGGTCCTGCAGGTTTTCTTCCCGTTTTCGGGCGGTGACGATGATCTCCTCGAGGGCGAGTTCCTGGGCGAAAGCCGGTGCGGAGTCGTAGGAAATGGCAATCAATGCCGCGCCCATCACGGACGCGAGCAGCGTGGTCTTTCTTTTCATAAAGGCAAGTCCCCTGTGACTTGTATGGAAAAAGCGCCTTACCCCAGCGGCGCCTGTCGGAAAAAAATTATAGCTGTATTCGGCGCATCAGCCAGCGAGCGCCGTGATCAGGGACGGGGCGCGCCCTGCTCCTTTGCCCGGCATAACGCGTAGAACCAGCCCAGGTTGATGCCGAAGCGGTCGGCGTCGTCCACCGCCCAGGCATAGGCGATGGGCACATGGTTTCCTTTTTCGTGGACGCGGAACAACGGGAAGACACGGTCCGACGGCGAGGCGAATTCACGGGTATGCAGTTGGAACTCCAGCGTGCGGCCGTCGGGCCAGTCGATGTCGGCCGAGCCGCCCTGATCGTGAAGTTCGATTTCGGTGAGGAACTCCGTATTCAGCATGTCGCCGTCGAGGTTGTAGTTGACCGTGCAGATGAACCAGCGGGCCCTGGTAGCCTGAATCCAGTCGTACCGGTCGCCCCCGGTCTCGTTCCAGGTTACCTCGCCCGTCTCCCGGCTGATCTGCCGGTCGCGAGTCCAGTAGTGGTTCGGGCCAAGCACCACCTGATACTCGAACCAGGCCTCGTCGCCGCAGGATTCCCGTTTCATTCCGCCCGAGAACTGGCCGCCGTCGAATCGCATATAGACATCGCATGCGTCCGAAAACGGGCGCAACTCGTCCGCTTCGATAGCTGCCAGCCGGTCCGGATCGAGCCTGGCGCCGATCATGCGGTCATGGCCGTCACTGAAAGCGTGGAGTTTTACCCTCACCGCCTGTTCCTCCTCATCGACGGAAAGCGCATAGACGCGGATGCGCGAGATGTTGGAGGGGTCGTTGTTGAGGTACTCCTCAACGTAGAGAACGTTCTCGCCCAGTTCCGGCAGATCCAGGCGAACGTAGTGGGAATGAATGCGGAAAACGGGCTCGTAGATGGGAACCGCAAATCCTCCGCCGGACTGACGGACGATCTGTTCGTGATTATCGTATTCGCCGGGCCACCACTCCATGATCAGCGCAAGATGTTTCTCCAGTTCCGCCTTGCCGAAGGTTTGCGCCTGAACGGGCAGTGCAAGCGCGAGTGCCAGGGAGGCAACAATCGGAAAACGCATGATCATCTTTGGTGACGCTTAATGCGCGCTGTTGCGCGAGGGCGCAGGGCCCTCGCTTCAAACAGCTTGAATCAGATGCCTGGCGGTGACCTACTCTCGCGCGGGGAGACCCCGAACTACCATCGGCGCTGGACGTTTTCACTTCCGAGTTCGGAATGGAATCGGGTGGGACCCGTCCGCTATTGCCACCAGGCGAAAAAGGTGGCGCGTCCCTCAATCGGGGACGCGCCCAGGATTGTTCCATGCAATGTTGATTCCAGGAGGGCGGGACGCCCTCTCAAGTGGGAATGCTTCGGTGTGACGCGGTTTAAGCCGCACGGGCAATTAGTACTGGTTAGCTTCACGCGTTGCCGCGCTTCCACACCCAGCCTATCAACCTTGTAGTCTTCAAGGGCCCTTCAGGGATCCGAAGATCCGGGAAACCTAATCTTGGGGTGGGCTTCCCGCTTAGATGCTTTCAGCGGTTATCCCTTCCGTACATAGCTACCCGGCAATGCCACTGGCGTGACAACCGGAACACCAGAGGTACGTCCACTCCGGTCCTCTCGTACTAGGAGAAGCTCCCCTCAAGTTTCCAACGCCCACGGCAGATAGGGACCGAACTGTCTCACGACGTTCTAAACCCAGCTCGCGTACCACTTTAAATGGCGAACAGCCATACCCTTGGGACCCGCTTCAGCCCCAGGATGTGATGAGCCGACATCGAGGTGCCAAACACCGCCGTCGATGTGAACTCTTGGGCGGTATCAGCCTGTTATCCCCGGAGTACCTTTTATCCGTTGAGCGATGGCCCTTCCATACAGAACCACCGGATCACTAAGACCGTCTTTCGACCCTGCTCGGCCCGTCAGCCTCGCAGTCAAGCACACTTCTGCCTTTACACGCACTGCATGATTTCCGACCATGCTGAGTGTACCTTCGTGCTCCTCCGTTACTCTTTGGGAGGAGACCGCCCCAGTCAAACTACCCACCACACACTGTCCTCGACCCAGCTAATGGGCCCAAGTTAGAGCCCCAACATGGCCAGGGTGGTATTTCAAGGACGACTCCACGAAAGCTAGCGCTTCCGCTTCAAAGTCTCCCACCTATCCTACACAAACCAAGTCAAAGTCCAGTGTGAAGCTGTAGTAAAGGTTCACGGGGTCTTTCCGTCTAGCCGCGGGTACACGGCATCTTCACCGCGATTTCAATTTCACTGAGTCCCGGGTGGAGACAGTGTGGCCATCGTTACGCCATTCGTGCAGGTCGGAACTTACCCGACAAGGAATTTCGCTACCTTAGGACCGTTATAGTTACGGCCGCCGTTTACCGGGGCTTCGGTCACGAGCTTTGCCCAAAAGGGCTAACAAGATCACTTAACCTTCCGGCACCGGGCAGGCGTCACACCCTATACATCCTCTTGCGAGTTAGCAGAGTGCTATGTTTTTAGTAAACAGTCGCAGCCACCTGGTCACTGCGGCCTCCGACAGCTCAGGGAGCAAGTCCCGTCACCGTCAAAGGCGTACCTTCTCCCGAAGTTACGGTACCAATTTGCCTAGTTCCTTCACCCGAGTTCTCTCAAACGCCTTAGGATTCTCTCCCTGCCCACCTGTGTCGGTTTACGGTACGGTCGCCCGTAACCTGATGCTTAGAGGTTTTTCCTGGAAGCATGGTGTAAGCCACTTCCCGGCAATGCCGGTGGTCTCGTATCTCGGCGTTAACAGCGCTCCGGATTTTCCAAAAGCGCCCGCCTACCTACTTTCCCCGGGACAACCAACGCCCGGTAGGCCTAACCTTCTCCGTCACCCCATCGCAGTTACGGCCGGTACAGGAATGTTGACCTGTTTCCCATCGACTACACCTTTCGGTCTCGCCTTAGGGGCCGACTCACCCTGCGCCGATTAGCGTTGCGCAGGAAACCTTGGGCTTCTGGCGTGCGGGTTTTTCACCCGCATAATCGTTACTCATGTCAGCATTCGCACTTCTGATACCTCCAGCACGCCTCGCGACGCACCTTCACTGGCTTACAGAACGCTCCCCTACCCCCGATACGATCCGAAGAACGTATCGAGCCGCAGCTTCGGTATACGGCTTAAGCCCCGTTAAATCTTCCGCGCAGGCCGACTAGACCAGTGAGCTGTTACGCTTTCTTTAAAGGATGGCTGCTTCTAAGCCAACCTCCTGGCTGTCTGGGCCTTCCCACTTCGTTTACCACTTAGCCGTAATTTGGGGACCTTAGCTGGCGGTCTGGGCTGTTTCCCTTTCCACGACGAACCTTAGCACCCGCCGTGTGTCTCCCGTGCTGCACTTACCGGTATTCGGAGTTTGCATCGGTTTGGTAAATCGGTATGACCCCCTAGCCGAAACAGTGCTCTACCCCCGGTAGTGATACACGAGGCGCTACCTAAATAGCTTTCGGGGAGAACCAGCTATCTCCAGGCTTGATTAGCCTTTCACTCCTATCCACAGCTCATCCGATAATTTTTCAACATTACCCGGTTCGGGCCTCCAGCAGGTATTACCCTGCCTTCACCCTGGCCATGGATAGCTCGCCTGGTTTCGGGTCTACTCCCAGCGACTCGATCGCCCATTTAAGACTCGGTTTCCCTACGCCTACCCTACACGGTTAAGCTTGCCACTGAGACGTAACTCGCTGACCCATTATACAAAAGGTACGCGGTCACCCGGTCCGAAGACCAGGCTCCCACTGCTTGTACGCACACGGTTTCAGGTTCTATTTCACTCCCCTCACCGGGGTTCTTTTCACCTTTCCCTCACGGTACTAGTTCGCTATCGGTCGGCAGAGAGTATTTAGCCTTGGAGGATGGGCCCCCCATGTTCAGACAAGGTTGCACGTGCCCCGCCCTACTCTTCGTCACCCACACATCGCATCCTTTCGCATACAGGGCTATCACCTTCTTTGGCCAGACTTTCCAGTCTGTTTTGCTAGGTTTTGATGTGATTGCGGTGAACTGGGCTGTTCCCCGTTCGCTCGCCGCTACTGGGGGAATCTCGGTTGATTTCTGTTCCTCCGGGTACTTAGATGTTTCAGTTCCCCGGGTTTGCTTTAACGCACCTATGTATTCAGTGCGCAATGACCGTAAACGGCCGGGTTTCCCCATTCGGAAATCCCCGGATCAAAGCCAGTTTGCAGGCTCCCCGAGGCTTATCGCATGCTACAACGTCCTTCATCGCCTTCTGCCGCCCAGGCATCCACCATGCGCGCTTGATTACTTAAACCACGTCACCCGAAACATTCCCCTCAAGGAGACTGTTCGGGGCGCTTGAAATAACCACGCGAATGCAGTTCCCACAAGTTCAACATTGCAAGCGAATCCTGCCCATTGGGAGCCGGACCCGCCTTGTTTTGCAATGGAACAATCCTGTTTGTAAAAGTGCGGCGCGGCGATAAGGCCACGCGTTTGAATCTGGTGGAGCTGATCGGGTTCGAACCGACGACCTTCTGCTTGCAAAGCAGACGCTCTCCCGGCTGAGCTACAGCCCCGGGGGCGGCGGAAAGGCCGCGTGAAGGCCCGACCACTCCGATTATCTGGATCTGCCCCAGCCTGGTGGGTCTGGGAAGATTTGAACTTCCGACCTCACCCTTATCAGGGGTGCGCTCTAACCAACTGAGCTACAGACCCGCGCACGAAGCACGCTCATATGCCGGCCCGCCAAGGACGGGCGCGCACAAGTTGCGTGCCGTTGTAAAAGAACTAAATCCCCGACGTGCCCATACGCCGGAGGATTTGCAATTGTAGGCGAAATCCACCCGTCGTCAATACCGTACCGCATTGACGGCCTCACGTCCGGATCTACAAGTCGAACTCCTTGACTACGTCGAACACAAACACGCGGCGTCGGAAGTCCACCCGCGAGGAGTCCACGCCCTGGAAACTGTCAAAGAACGGGAAATCCTTGTCGAAGACGTTCTCGACGCCCAGCGTAAAGCGCCAGCCCGCGTCGTACAGTTGGTAAGTTCCCTGAACATCCACTGTGGTGTAGCTGCTTACATCGCGGCGAACCGCCTGTTCGTCGGTGTTCTCGTAGTCGGAAGAATGTCGGACGGTCACGCTCGCCTGCCAATTCCGCCAATCCCAGTCCAGATAAACATTGGCTCGCAGTTCCGGCGGACCCCGGTCTGTGCCCTGCCGTGCCAGCGGTTCCAGTCCCGGTGCGGCCGTTTCCTCGAGCGTAAGCGTCCGCGTTGCCTGCATACCGGCCACGAATTCTCCGTAATTGGTGCTGAAATTCATCCGCACCTCCACGTCCACGGACTCGTTGAGGCTGCCCGACAGGTTGCCGTCCTGATTCGAAAGCAAAACCAGTACGCCGCCCGCATTGCGCTCGACCAGCCCCGGGAACAGATTCACATTTTCGATCGCGAAAGTTCCCGGGAAGCCCAGGGCGTCCCAGATGCTGCCGATCTTGTCGGTGAAGTCGGTCCGGTTGTAGTTCGCGGACAGGTACAGCCCCGGCACGTTTGGCGGCGAAACTTCGAAACCGAAACTGATGTTGTCGGAAACCTGCGAATTCAGATTCGGATTGCCTCCCAATGCGATAACCGGGAAAACCGGAACAAAAGGGCCATCCGGATTCAGCGGATCGAAAATCCTGAAAAACGGCGGCGTGTGAGGCGGGTTGAGAAAGCTGGGAGGGCTGAACAGTGACTGCAGCGTGGGCGCCTGAAAGGCTTCGCCCCAGGTTCCGCGAATTTTCAGATACTCCACCGGATACCAGACCAGACCGATTTTCGGTACGAAGTCACTGAAAGTGCGGGTTCTGTTGGGATTTTGGGGACCGTCGAACGGACCGTCAATCTCGTATTTGTCATAGCGCCCGTTCAGGTTCAGGTTGAGCTGATGAATGCCGGGTCTTCCCTGCGCGATCGGAATCGAAAACTCGGCAAACCACGCCGTGTTGTCCGATTCCGGAACGATGTCCGGCGCGTCAGGGAAGCGGAACGTAAAGGGGTTGAGTCCGAAGTCTTCAAAATCGAGCGTGTCGGTTCGCATCTCGCCGCCCACGGCAAATCGCAACTCTCCGGCGGGCAGTTCAAACAAGGCGCCGTCCGCGTTCAGGGAAATTACGTCCTGGGACTGCGTGCGATTGCCCCGGTCGTCACTTCCCTGAAACTGCATGAGGTTGTCCAGTTGCGCGGAGCCGTCGCCAAAGGGGTTGAACGCCGTAGCCTGATCCGGGCTGGCGAGCGCCTCCAGGAATTTCAATCCCTCCGGCGACCTTCTGTCGGTGTTGAAGGTATTGAAGTAGGTGTTGTAAAGGCTTTGCTCGCCGGTGCTGTAGCCAAGCCGGGCCTGCCAGTCGCGCACCGGCAAATCCCAATTGATGCGGGCCGACAGGTCGTGGCGGTCTGACTTGGTGTAGCGCACGAAAGGAAGCAATTTGCCCTCGGAGATTTCGCGAGCCAGGCTGTAGGCGGCGTGAACGGTCTGGCCGAAGTTGTTGTAGTAGTTGCTGGGGGGCACGTTGCCTCTGAAGGATTGCCCATGGGAAGTCTGCGAGTCGTCCTGCTCGCTGTACATGCCGCTGAAGTCAATGGACAGGTTTTCGCCCAACTGTTGCGTGAAATTCAGATACGTAGCCAGATGGTCGCCGGAGGGGGTGGCCTGGTCGGGGCCCAGCAGTGCCGGGCTGGTGGGGACTCTTTCAAAATTTCCGGATTGAGTTTCCCATTCCTGATTGCTTACATAGACGATGTCGTCGATGTTTATGTTGGTGCCGTCCCCGGGAGGAAGAACTCCCACACGGGTCCCGGGCGGCGCGTTGGGAGGGAATGGACCAAACCTGAGGAGCAGGGCGGGCTGGCCATAGGTGGCGGCAAAACGCCTTCCACCTTGCTCGCGGTAGTCACCGTCGATGTCAATGCCGGCATCGGCGGCCAGCACCGCGTCTTCCTCCCAGAAGTTGGCCGATGCGGTAAGCGAGCCCGTGTCCCAGGTCAGCCCCAGGGTCTGTTCCACCACCTTGCGGTGGCCTCCCGAACTGCTGTTCTCGTAACGCACGGTGGATTCCGCGCCCCGATAGTCCCTTCTCAGAATAAAGTTCACCACGCCGCCCACGGCATCGGAGCCATACACGGCGCTGGCGCCGTCCGTCAGGACTTCAACCCTTTCGATAGCGCTGAAGGGGATCGTGGAAACGTCGGTGAAGGTGCCGTCTTCGGCCGGGGAAGCGGCGATGCGGTTGCCGTTTACAAGCACCAGCGTGGATCCTTCACCCAGACCCCGCAGGTTGATCGTTACCAGCCCCTGCGCGAATCTCGGAGAACGATAGTCGAAGCTGCCCCCGGCGGTCATCGTCGAGTAGTTCTGCGGAATGTAGCGGATGATGTCCTCGATGTCCTGCAGGCCCCGTCGGTCGATTTCCTCCCGGGTAAGCACGAATACAGGCGACGCGCTAACGCCGCCGCGCAATCGGCTGCCGGTTACGACCTGGGGCGCCAGTTCAAGCGCCTCGTCCGCAGTTGCTTCGTTCGAGGCGTCATCCGCCTCCTGCTGCGCCAGTCCAACCGCCGGTGCGGCGAGAACGAGAAGAAGGACCGCCAAGCGACGGTTTGCTACGTGATCCAGCATGATTTGCCCCCATTTGTCAGAGTGACCTCGCGGTCAGCCGTGAAACCGAACGCGATAGAGCCCCGCCTCTTGATTTTAGCTAATGACAATTCAACTGCGATTTTGGGTAAGTAATCGAGGGGGAGTTACACTACTTGTGCGGGACTGACGGCATTGGCGCAGGGGATTATGGAAATGCTTACCGGGAAAACGATTTTCGCCACTCTCATCATTGCGGGCGGGTGTCTGGCTGCGGCGTCTTGCGCGCCGGAAGCCGCCAATGACGGACCCACGAGTGAAGCAGTTGCAGCGTCGAAGGCCAGCTATGAAGAAGGCCAGCGCGCGTTTCGGGAGCGCAACGCCGCGGACGCTGTCACACACTTCCGGACCGCGATCGAACTCGACCCCAACAACACCCAGGCGCACCGGATGTTCATCTTTGCGTCTCAGGACCTCGGCAGATCGGAGATCAGCGCCGAACTGGATGAAGAAGAGCGCAATGCGGCACTGAAAGCCACCGCGGACGAGTCCTTTGAGAATCTGCTTGCTCTCTACGAGGAGTGGTCACGGGATTCGTCCGATACCGCCGCTTACAAGTGGGCAATCGGCCAACTCTACATGTATCGGGACTACGACAAGGTCCGACAGTACACCAATGAAGCGCTCGCCCTGGATCCCGGCCTTTCCGACGGCTACAGCACCCTGGCGCTTATAGCCGATGTCAGCGGCGACAAGGAACTGGAACTGGAGTTGTTGGAGAAGGCGGTGGAAGCAGCGCCGGACAGCCCCGACAAGGCGTTCTACTACGCGGCATCACTGCACCAGGCCGACCCGGCGTTGTGGCGGGAAAAGTCCCTTGAAGTTGCCGAGCGGTTTCCCGAGAGCGAGCGAGGCGCACAGTCGCTCTACTGGCTCGCCTACCGTACCGGGGACCGTGATGAGCGGATTTCCATTTATGAGCGCCTGCGCACCACCTACCCGCCCGAAGAATTTGATTGGTCCGGATCCGGAATGACGCAGCTGGCGAACCTGTACTCGGAGTCGCAGCCGGAAAAGGCGCTCGCCCTGGCCGAGCAGATGGTCGCGGCGACGGCCGAAGAACCGGATGGCTGGAGCGCGACGCACTGGAACGAGCGGCTGGCCTTACAGCAAAACGTGATGAAGGCCGACGAACTGATCGCCGACGGACAGTTTCAGCAGGCCGTGGAGTTGCTGCAGGACGCGACGATTCCACGATTCGTCAATGCCAACGTGTTCCATGAAACCTGGGCCAGGGCGCTGGACGGCGCAGGCCAAACCGTAGATGCCTACGAGTATCTGCTTCCGCTGGCGGCGAAGGAGCCGACGGAAAGGGTGCGTGGGGCGGCATTCTTTTACGCGGAGAAACTCGAAAAAGACGAAAAGACCGTCCGAGCAGACATCAGAAATGTGCTGGAAGAGGACGCGGAGGAAATCATGGACTACTCCTTTGAGCGGTACGACAACGGCGAGCGGGTGTCGCTTTCGGATTTCCAGGGCAAGGTCGTGCTCCTGAACTTCTGGTACCCATTCTGCGGGCCGTGTCGGGGCGAGAATCCTGAGCTGCAGAAGGTCCTGGAGAAGTACGGTCCCGAGGGGTTCGAGATTCTTGCGCTCAACGTACACCCGGAAGAAGACGAGTTCGTCCTGCCCTACGCTACCGGCAATGGATTCGATTTCATCCAGTTGCGAAGCGATATGGAGTTTGCCCAGTCGGAGTTTCAGGCCCGGGGTATGCCGACGAATTTCCTTCTCGATATCGAAGGCCGAAAAGTCCTCAGACTCCCGCCGATCGCGGGAACGCAAGTCAGGACACTGGAACTCCAGATCGAATCGCTGTTGCCCGAAAAGAGCGCGGCAGGCGGGCTCGTTTTGGACGCTGTGTCGCCGGGTCCCGAGCAGGCGGAAGTTGAAGCACCCGGTCATGCCGGCGTAATCGCGTCCGTCAATCCCGGGAAGTTGACGGCCGGGGCGCAAGCCCTCATGAAGATCGAGTTGGAACTGGTCCCCGGCACGCACGCAAACTCGGACTCGCCAAGGGATTCCGCGTTGATTCCAACGACGTTTTTCCCCGATTCGGTTGAAGGCGTAGTGTGGGAACAGGTGATCTACCCCCGGCCGACCGAGGTGATCGAGTGGTACTCCGTGGATCCGCTGCCGGTTTTTGAGGATGGCGCCGTGATCCAGGCTCGGCTGAGCGTCGATGAAGATGCCGTTCCCGGAAAGCTTGACGTATCGGGTCAATTGCGCATTCAGGTTTGCGACGCCGACTATTGCTATCCGCCGGAGCGCGTACCGGTGACGGCAGCCATTACCGTTATCGGCCAGTAATCCTCCAGCCTGGAAACAGGTTCCTGATCAATCATCCGGCGGCGCCGGGCATTGCTGCCCGGCGGGCAAATCTGTGGCATTCTTGCTTTCCTGAAGTTTCGGGAGGACGCAATGGCAAGGCCCCACATCGAATTTATCCAGTCGCAGGCCGTGCCCTGGCGCGACGACCTATGGAGCGGCCGGTTTGACGGAGCGGAAGTAAAGATCCTGAGCGAGGACGACGAGACCGGCGCGGCCAGCACGATGGTGCGTTACCCGGCAGGCTGGTCGCGCACATCTACCGAGCACGTAAGCACCGATGAAGAGTTGCTGGTGCTGGACGGGGACCTCGAAATCAACGGCGTCGAGTACGGCGAACTCTGTTATGGCCACATCCCGGCCGGTCACACCCGGCACAGCGCATCGAGCAGGAATGGCGCCGTAGCTCTCACTTTCGTGTCCGGCGTGCCGGAGACTTCGGCCGGCGAAGGGCCGGACGACGACGACGAGCGTTTCGTGGAGAAGGTGGACGTGCTCGGCACGAAGCTGGACACCAGTCTGCGCGAGCTCGGCGTTGACGTGGACGAGGGCGACGGGATGCTCGACGGGTTCCGCAAGTTTTCCCGCATCATCTGCCGCGAAGATCCGCATACCCATGACCAGACGTGGGTGCTTTCGGCGCCCCCGCTGTGGCGCAATGACGTGATCGAGATTCACCCCGTGGTGGAGGAGATGTATCTGATCACGGGCGACCTGACCGGCGATACCGGCCTGATGAAACCGGGCGCGTATTTCTGGAGGCCGCCCGGCATGCCTCACGGCCCGTTCGGCTCCAAGACCGGCAACCTGCTGTTCTTCCGCACCCAGGGAGGACCGCTGTCAACCGACTTTCAGCCCGGCGAACACCTGTTCAGTTGGGACGCCAAGCTGAACCCGGTGCTCCCGCCGGAATTGGCCGATTACTCCCCGAAAGTCGAATCCGAAGCCGCGTATTACTAGACGCCCGGCTCCTCCAGAGCTTTCGACGTTCGCGTGCCCGGAATGAACCATGCGTTTCGGCCTGCGACTGATCGAGTACCTGGGTCCGGTACCGGAGCTGGTACGGCTGGCCGTCACCGGAGAAAAGGCCGGTTTCGACAGCGTCTGGTTCCCGCACGACACCTTCATGCGCCACACCTGGGTGACGACTTCCGCGGTCGCAGCTGCAACCGAACGCATCCGGATCGGATCGGTCGGCACAAACCCTTACACCACACATCCCGTGGAGCTCGCCACGTACGCGGCGACGCTGGACGAGCTTTCCGGCGGGCGTTTCATTCTCGGCATGGGCCTGCACACGCTGGACATGATCGGCTGGGCCGGCGTGGACGCCACCGATTACCTGCAGCGCCACCGCGAAGCCGTGCACCTGATCCGCGGCCTGTGGCGCGGGGAGGTCATGGAATACGACGGCGAGGTGTTTCAGTGGGGCCCGGAGTGCTATCTGCGGTTCAAGCCGCTACGCCCCGACATTCCGATCTACCTGTCCGCCTTCGGTGAGGACTTCCTGCGCCTGAGCGGCGAAATCGGCGACGGCAGCCTGCCGATGATCACACCTCCAGCGTCGGCCAGGCAGATGATCGCGCCGATTCGCGAAGGACTGGCTGCGCGTGCAGATCCGGCGCCCGACTACGTGGTGTCCGGCTGTGGCTGGCTGTCGCTCTCCAGGGAGAAGGCCGCGGCTTCGGAAGTCATGAAGAACCTGGCCGCTTATTTCGGGCCGTATCTCGAGGACCGTGCGCTGCGTACGATCGGGTTCGGAGCCAGTGATTTCGCCCCGTTGCGGGAGCTGGTGGACGCAGGGCAAATGGAGGCGGCGCGCGCGCGTGTCACACCGGACATGCTGCGCCTCGGTATTGCCGGAACGCCTGCGGAAGTCATCGACCAGATCCATGAGCTGGCGGACGCCGGCGTCAACGAGGTGAACCTGGGCGGTCCCCTGGGTCCGGATCCGGAAGAAGCGATTCGCCTAATGGGCGAGGAGGTCATTCCCGCCTTCAGGTGAACGCGCAAGACGACGTTCTCATTCTGGGTGGCGGCCACAACGGTCTCGTCTGCGCCTGCTACCTGGCTGCCGCCGGAAAGCGCGTGCGCATAGTCGAGCGCCGGAGCATCGTGGGCGGCGCGGCAGTCACCGAGGAATTCCATCCCGGTTTCCGCAATTCGACCGCGAGCTACACCGTGGGATTGCTGGACCCCCAGATTGTCCGCGACCTCAAGCTGCACGAGTACGGTCTGCGGATCGTCCCGCGACCGATGGCGAACTTCCTGCCCTTGCCGAACGGAGAATCCTTGTCCATCGACAACGATGACGCGGAAACGGCGCGGGAATTCGCCCGCTTCTCGCCGCGCGATGCGGAAGCGCTCTCCGACTTTCGCGCCATGATCCGGGACATCGGCAACATCGTTCTCCGGCAGATGCACCGTCCGCCCCCGAACGTGGGCGGCGGCCTCCGCGATTGGGTCCGCGCCGCCCTGGCGGGCAACGACGTCACGCGACTCAGTATGCGCCGGCAGCGGCAACTGGCGGATCTCTTCCTGACGCCGATAGCAGACCTGTTGCAGAGTTGGTTCGAGAACCCGCACATCCAGGCGGCTTTCGCCTTCGACGCCGTGGTGGGCAACCACGCCTCGCTGCACGAGCCGGGAACCGCCTACGGGCTGCTGCACCATGCATTGGGTGAAATCGCAGGCCGCAAGGGCGTGTGGGGACACGCGATCGGCGGAACGGGCGCTATTACCAAGGCCATGCTCGCACAAGCGCGTGACCTGGGCGTCATCGTGGAGACCGGCGCCGAAGTCGTGGAGGTGATAGTGGAGGCCGGCCAGGCACAAGGCGCCGTGCTCGCCGATGGCTCTGTCCGCCGCGCCAAATCGATCGCCGCCAATCTGGCGCCGAAACTGCTCTACCTGGAGCTGATCGACAGCAGCGAACTCGATGCCGATTTCCGCGGCCGGATCGAACGAACCCGCACGGAATCGGCCGTGCTGCGCATGAACGTGGCCCTGTCGGAACTGCCCGAGTTCAGCTGCAAGCCGGGCGCCGGAATCCAGGACCACCACGGCGCCGGCATTGTCATCGCCCCGACCCTCGACTACATGGAGAACGCGTATCTGGATGCGCGGCGCGGAGACTGGTCCGAGCATCCGGTGATCGAACTGCTGATCCCATCGACCGTGGACGGCACGCTGGCGCCCGAGGGCAGGCATGTAGCCAGCCTGTTCTGCCAGCACTTTCCCCGCCATCGGGACTGGCAGCAGCGCCGCGAAGAAGCCGCCGATACCGTGTTTGCCGCCGTGGACCGCGTCGCCCCCAACTTTAGCCGTTCGGTGATCGCCCGACAGATACTCACGCCGGCCGATCTCGAACAACGCTTCCGCCTTCCCGGCGGCGACATCTTTCATGGCGCCCACACGCCAGGCCAGTTGTGGAGCAACCGCCCGGTAATGGGCCACGCCGCGTACCGCGGACCGATCGCCGGTCTTTATCACTGCGGCGCCGGAGCGCATCCGGGCGGCGGCGTAAGCGGCATCCCGGGGCGCAACGCGGCGCGCGAGATCCTGCGCGACCTCAGGAAGCGCGGGAGGATCAGACGGGGGTGAGTTGAGCTTCGTTAATCCGTAGCCCGAGTCCGGACCGTGTGATGTCGAGGTCGTTTTCCGCGTTCAGTGTTCCGCCGGCGCCGAACATCAGGCAGGGCTCGGTCAGGTCCTGCTCCAGCAGAAGTGTGCCGAAGGCGCCTTCCGCGGCGACAAGGGATTGCCGATACTCGTTCATCACCGCCAGCGAGGCGCGCGTCAAGATGCTGGTCTCGCCCACCTGGGCGCCCACGATAAGGCCGATCCCCCGCCGCGTTGCCTCTTGCGCCAATTCCAGCGACCGAGTGATTCCGCCCATCTTGGACACGCGGAGATTGACGATCCAGCATTCGGGATCGTCCAGCGCCTTCAGCTGCCTGGCGCGAACCAGGCTTTCGTCCAGAATGATCCTGACCGCGCATTCCCGGGCCACCTGTCGAAATCCTTCCAGGTCTCCGCTCTGCAACGGCTCTTCGACGGCGAAGACAGGCGCGTCCAGGGACTTCAGGTAGCCGACGGCGTCGGCCGCGTCCTGCCACAGGTTGTTGGCGTCAAGCCGAATCCGCAGATCGGGGTCGCCGTGACAGGTCAGCAGCGCCAGTTTGCGTCGGTCCTTCCCCGCGTCGCCGGAAACCTTGACCTTGAAATCGCGAAAGCCCATTCGCCAGTACTGTTCCGCCTGCTGCTGAAAGGAAGAAAGTGACGCATCGCCTAGGACAGCCGAGTAGCTGAACGTACCGCTCAAGCGGGAAATGCCGAGCAATCCCTCGACGGGCTGCTGCTCAATCTTGCCCAACAAGTCCAGGACCGCGATCTCCAGCGCGCAGAAGGCGGCGGGGTTCGCGTCGATTTCATCGCCGTGTGTTCGGATCCATGCGCACAGCCCCTCAAGGTCCTCAACTTGCCGAATCAATGACGGCTTGTGCTTCTCGATGAACGCGGCAGCGGACTCTACGGTTTCGCCGGTCACGTATTCGCGCGGGCAACCTTCGCCGTAGCCGGTTTGTCCTTCCGCTCCCCGGGCCGCAACTATGACGTTGGCGGCTTTCGAGCGGCTTGCCGATGCGTGCCGGAAGACCAGCCTGAACGGCACGGGGAAGCGCCGGACATCAACGCTTTCGATACGCATGGACGGCCGCCGGGCCTTCAGCCCGGTTCCGCGTGCGCGCTGAAGTCAAACGGGCATTCGTGCGCGTACTGCAGGTGCAGGTACTTGAATTGCGAGTCGCGCTGTCCGGCGGCTACCCGGTCGGCGCGGAATTCCCCGCCGGTTCCCGGGCGCAGCTTTTTGATTTCGACCGGGGACAGCCGGCCGCTGCCGCGCTTGCCGTCGTATTCGATATTCGCCTCGCGCAATCCGCGGTCCACCGCGTTGGCCAGGCCCGACGAATCAAACGGCTCACGCCTGGAGGCTTCCAGGTAGAGCGTGTACGCCGCCTCCTCCTGATCGGCCAGCATGACGAAGAACTTCGGCGAAACGCCCAGACGGGCCGTCGCCGCCATCACGGTATCGAGCACCTGCTTCTCGTAGAGTTTCTCGCCCGTAATGCTGGTCACCCCTTTGCCTTTTTGCACGAACTCAAGGCAGGGCGTTGCGTTGATCATTCGCGTGACCTGCACGATATCGTTCATGTCGTAGCGGTACAGGCCGTCCTGGGTGGTGACGAAAACGTAGTATTCGCAACCCTCTTGCAACTCGTCGAGCAGAAGATAGTCCCTGCCGCCCGCCTCCCGGGCCTCGCGCTCGACAAACTCGAAGAAGTTGTCCAGCAAGGTCGGTACACAGACATTTTCGGCCGCATCGATATTGACCGTGCCCTGGAATTCGCTGGCGATGTAACCCAGTTCGATGATCGAAGTCCCGGCCGGAATGGAACCGGCCAGCCGGCGAAGGGGAACACCGCAACTGCCGCCGGTCCAGGTCATGATCCCCTTGAGGTTGGGCCAGATTGCCGCGTAGTCCAGCCCGCCGTTGGCCGCGAGCAGGCCCTCCAGCTCGCGCGCCCTGCCGCGATCGGGAGTCAGCGTGATTTCGGCGGGCAGGTCGGCGCCATCGGGCAGTCGGCCCTCGTGGACTGCCTCGATCAGTGCCTCCGGCTCGCTTTGGATCAGGTCGAGGATACGCACCAGCGTAGAGGGATTGGCCGTCCCTATGCCGGTCACGTTGCGCTCGGCAAGCGCAAAGGCCGCGGTAGCGAAGTAGCGCAGATCGTAATCCTCAATGTCCGCGACTTCCGGAGGCAATACGTATTTCCTGCGCACCATTTTCGACATCCGCTTGTACAAGAGGCCCGAAGCCGAGCCATAGGGCACGCCGGACGGCATCAGTCCCTCCACCGCCTGCCCCGTGATCCCCAGCACCCGACCTTCGAAAGCCCGGGTCCCCCGGGCCACCGAGTAGGCGAACAGCTGCTGGTTCTCCTTGACCCGCCCGAGTCCGGCGCTGGTTACGGGAATGTCCTTGGCCGATCCGAGAGTGCCGCTGGTGCGATGGTAATAGACCGGCCGGTCGGCGGTCAGGTACGGCTCTCCCGTGCGGTCCTGAACCTCCACGTACTTGCGCAGATCCTCGTAGGTCTTTGCGGGAACCGCTCGCCGATACGCCCCCGGGTTCCGGATTTGCCTGAAATTGTGGCGGGCTCCGAAATGCGTGTTGGCGTTGGTGACCAGGATCCGGCGCAACAGCGCCTCTTGTGCTTTACGCGGGTTCCCGGTGGCATTGAGCAGCGACTGATACCGGCCGTCGAACCGGAGCGACAAGGCGGCGCGCAGCGCTGCGTACTTGAGCGGCGGGCGTTCTTTGGTCACTGGTCGCCGGCAGCGCTTTCAATGTCCGGCATGAAGGGAGTTCGCATCTGCGCCCAGAACCCCATCGGATATGCGCGGTTCACCAGGCCCAGCGGCCCGACCTCTCGTTCCTCGGGCAGGAACCGGGTGCCGAACAGCAGGTCCCACACGATGAGGTTGTTTCCGAAGTTGTTGTTGGATTCCTCCGGCAATTCGGAGTGATGCCAGCGATGAAGCTCGGGCCCGGCTATCAGGTAATTCAATGGACCCAGCCGCACCAGGCAGTTGGAATGCTGATAGAAGCCGTTGACGGCGTAGAACACGAAATACGCCGCCAGGACTTCGCCGGAAACGCCGACCAGCGCGAACGGCAGTGCGTCCAGGCAGTACTGGATGGCCTTCTCCAGCGGATGAAACCGGCCGACGTTGACCCAGTACAAGCGGTGCGGCGAATGATGCACGGCGTGCAGCCGCCACATCGGTGAGAACTTGTGGAAAGCGCGATGCAGCCAGTAGCGCCCGAAATCCGCCGTCAGCATCATCAGCGCCGCCTGCGCCCAAACCGGCCATTGATGTGGCCAGAAATCCGCTGCGACGAGACCCTGGGCGCGCAACCAGTCCGCCAGCTCCACCACCAGCGTAACGCTCAGGAGCAGGGGCACGCCGATCTGCACCGCGCCCAGAAACATGGCGTCAACGCCTACCTCCGGCGCGGCCGGCTTCCAGTCGCGCCGGTACGGAAGCTTGAGCTCGTGCCAGGTGATCAGAATCGCTCCAAGCAGCACGGCTGCGTATGCGCTCAGCGAGGTGATCAGGCCCAGCCGGGAGAAGCCCGCGAACGACGCGCATGCCAGAGCCATGACGATCGGGTAGGCCGAGGCGGCCAAAAGCGTGCCCCGCGTACTCATGTGTCTCATGTGTTGCCTTCGGTCACTAGGCACTAATGTACCGATCTTTGCTCGGAAGCGGTACGATTCCGCAACCATTCCACCGTCAGCAGGACCACGACGGCGAAGGCGATCAGAAAAACGGCCAGGGCCAGAATCGCGGGGCTGATCTGCTCGCGTATGCCGGCCCACATCTGGCGCGGTATCGTGCGCTGCTCCAGTCCGCCAAGGAAAAGCACGACGACGATCTCGTCGAACGATGCGGCGAACGCGAACAGGCCTCCGGAGAAGACGCCCGGGGAGATGAGCGGCAACTGGATCCGGAAGAAGCGCCGCATGGGACCGGCGCCGAGACTGGCGGCCGCCCTCAGGACCGTGCGGTCGAACCCGGCCAGCGTGGCGGTAACGGTGATCACCACGAACGGCGCGCCCAGCGCCGCGTGGGCAAGGATCAGTCCGGCATGCGTCTGTCCCAGGCCGAGACCCGAATAGAAGAAGAACACGCCCACCGCCACGATGATGATCGGGGTGATCATGGGCGAAATCAGCAGCGCGGTAACCAGTGTGCGCCCCGGCATGGACGGGCTGGCCAGGCCGAGCGCCGCCAGCGTGCCCAGGGTGGTCGCCAGCACCGTGGCGGCGACACCGATGATGAGGCTGTTGACCAATGCGCGGCGCCATGCCTCGTCCTCGGCGATGCTCTCATACCAGCGCAGCGACCAGGCCTCGGGATCCAGACGCAGCATCCCTTCGGTAAATGTGAAATACGGCTCCGCGTTGAAGCTCAGGGGCACGATAACTAGGATCGGAGCCAGCAGGAATATGAACCCCGCCACGCAGAAGGCATTGAAGCCGTAGCGGCCCATGCGCCTGCCGACCATTGCCCGCACCTCAGCCCAGCCTCATCCGTTCAATACCGATCGCCCGGCTGTAGACCAGGTACAGGGCCGTCACGGCTACCAGCAGAATGCTGCTGAGCGCCGCGGCCAAACCCCAGTTCAGCGAGGTCTGCACGTGATAGGCAATCTGGCTCGAAATCAGTTCGCCGGTGCGTCCGCCCACCAGCGCCGGCGTGATGTAGTAGCCGATGGCCAGTATGAAGACGAGCAGCGAGCCCGCGCCGATGCCCGGCAGGGTCTGCGGCAGATAGACCCGGCGAAAGGCCTGCAAAGGCGCAGCGCCCAGGGACACGGCGGCAGCCATGTGCGATCGGGGAATGGAGCGCATTACCGAGTACAGCGGCAGGACCATGAAAGGCAGCAGCACGTGAGTCATGGCCACAAAGGTGCCGGTCATGTTGTAGATCATCTGCAGGCGCCCGTCGTCGGGAACGAGGCCCAGGGACACCAGAAACCCGTTGATGACGCCCTGGCGTTGCAACAGGACGATCCACGCGGTCGTTCGCACGAGTAGCGAGGTCCAGAACGGGACCAGCACAAGCAACAGCAGAATCCTGCCGCGGGCGGGCGGCGCCGCGGTGATCATGTAGGCAATGGGATAGCCGATCACAAGGCACAGCAGCGTCACGCCCAGGCTGACCAGCAGCGTGCGCCACATCAGCGGCGTATAAACGCGTTCGTCCGCCGCCTTCGGCGCAATGCCGCCATCGGACCGTTGTTCAAGATCCAAAGCATGCAGGTAGTGGCGCAGGGTAAAGCGGGCGCCGGCTTCCCGAATCGCCAGCCAGGTTGCCGGCTCTTCCCAGTCGGAATCGATTCCGGCCAGGGTTTCCCGCCATGAGCCTGCCTGCCCGGCTCTCGCCAATCGCCGCGCCGTGCGATTGAGAACGCCCCGCATCCCGCTCTGCACGCGGTTGACGGCCCCGGCGACACGGGCCAGTTCGGGACGGTTTTCGGTAAGCGCCGCCAGCTCGCGCGCCATGGCGGCGAAGGCATCCTCGGACGGAAGTCCCTCGCCGGTCCAGTCCCTGAGCTCCGCGATCGTCTGCGGCAGGACCCGGGCGACTTCCGGCTGGTACGCGCTCTTGCCCAGCAGGGTTCCCAGGGGGACAACGAAGCTGACCGTAACGAAGGCCAGCAACGGCAACACCAGGGCCAGCGCGCCCAACCGGGGCGCCGTCGCCGACAAATTCAGAATGCGCTTCAAGCCTTGGGGTCCGGACCGGCGGCTAGCGCGCCAGCCAGGCGCTGAAGCGTTCGTACACGTCGTCCCGGTTTTCGCTCCACCAGCGCCAATCCAACCGAACAGCGCGTTTCATGTTCGCCGGTGAGGTGGGCATGTGCGGCTGCATCTCCACGCCGGTGGCGAGATGGCGATCCACCAATGCGCGAGGCGACTGGCGAACCGGGCCATACGAGATGTACTTGCTGATATTGGCGATCGACTCGGGTCGGTTGGCGAACAGAACGAACTGCCTGGCCGCCTCGAAACGGGGCGTTCCGGCGACGATCGCCAGAAAGCCGCTGTCCAGCGCCTGCCCGTCCCACACGATAACAAAGGGCTGGTTCTCCAGCACTTGCGCGTTGAATATCCGGCCGTTATAGGCGGTGCTCATGATGACTTCGCCATCAGCGAGCAGTTGCGGCGGTTGGGCGCCCGCCTCCCACCACACTACCTGATCCTTGATCGTATCCAGTTTGGCGAAGGCTCGATCCAAGCCCTCGGAAGTCGCCAGCACAGAGTAAATCCTGTCCGGCGCCACACCGTCGGCAAGCAATGCGAATTCGAGATTGACGAAAGGCGAGCGTCGCATGCCGCGGCGGCCGGGATATTTTTCAAGATCAAAAAAATCGGCGATGGTTTGTGGCGGCGGCCCGGTCATGTAATTCGAGTTATAAGCAACTACCGTCGAATAGAAAGTCACTCCGGATCCGCACTCGGTAACGTATTCGCTCGGGTAGTCGTCCTCGGGCGCCTCGCCGTTCACACCGTCAGGCAACTCCGTCACCTCCAGCAGTTCGATCAGGCCCTCTTGACAGGCCAGCCAGCCATCCGGCATCTCCATGTCCACCACGTCCCAATGCACCGCTCCGGCATCGACCTGGGCACGAACCTGGGCAAGCCCGCCGTTGTAGTCCTCCAGCAGTATCTCGATGCCGGTTTCGTCGGTGAACGACTCGTGATAGGCCTGCTGGCAGGCGCGCGCATACGAACCCCCCCAGGACACGACCGTGATGGCCTCCGCCAGCGCGGCGCCGGCCGGCGCCAGGCAGGTGACGAACAGACAGAAGCCCCATACCGACGGCGCCTTCCCCCGGAATCGACCGGAAAAACCAATACTCATTACGCTACCCCCTTCTATTGCAACAGGTGTCAAAGGGCCTCGGCCTCCAGGGCCCGGCAGTCAAGCGCGCCCCAGCCGATCCGGACCGAATCTCCCGGCAGGATGCCGCCATGCCCCACGATATTGGGAATCTTGGCGATGAAATCCGAACTGCCGCAAACCTCCAGCCGGACGCGCAGATGATCGCCGAGAAAGCTGATGTCCTCCACCAGCGCGTCGAACTCGTTCGAATATTGCATCGACAGCGGCGCGATGTTGACTCTCTCCGGGCGAATGGCGACCAGCGTTTCGCTGCCCGGAGGCAGGTCGGCGATGTGGGCGGCCTGCAAACGCTGCTCCGCTACTTCCACCTCGCACACTCCGCGCTCCACCGACACGATCCGCCCCTTCAACAGGTTGTTCTCGCCGATGAAGCTGGCCACGAAGGGCCTCTGCGGTTCCTCGTACAGGACTTCCGGCGTCGCCACCTGCTCTATGCGGCCGGCCCGGAAGACGGCCACGCGGTCGGACATCGCCATGGCCTCCTGCTGATCGTGCGTGACGTACAGCACCGTAACCCCGAGCTGCCGCTGAATGCGCCGGATTTCGTACTGCAGTTGCTCGCGCAGGCGGCGGTCCAGTGCGCCTAGCGGTTCGTCCATCAGCACGAGTTCCGGCTCGAACACCAGCGCCCGGGCAATGGCCACGCGCTGCTGCTGTCCACCGGAAAGCTGGTTCGGCCGGCGGTCCTCAAAGTCTTCCAGGCGCACGAGCTCCAGCGCGCGCGCGACGCGCGCGCGACGCTGTTCGGCGTTCAGGCCGCGCACTTCCAGGGGAAAGGCCAGGTTCGCGCCCACGCTCATGTGGGGGAACAGTGCGTAATTCTGAAAGACCACGCCAATGCCCCGCTTGTCCGGCGGCAGGCCGGCAACCGAGACTCCGTTGATGCGGATGTCGCCGGTGGTTGGCGGTTCGAAGCCGGCCAGCATCATGAGGCAGGTCGTCTTGCCCGAACCCGACGGGCCCAGGAGCGTCAGAAACTCGCCGCGATTCAACACCAGGTCGAGATCGCGCACGACCCAGTCGGACTCCGTGTAGCGCTTGTGCACTGCGAGGTATTCGACGTGCGGGGCTGGCTGGTTCATTGCGCTTTCAATCGATTCCTGTCGGTGTGGCGGCCCCGAAATCGGGCGGCGTCATTGTGAAAGACCGCTCAGGCAAAAGCAAACCGGATCGCCGGCAGACCGGAGAACCCTAGCCGCGCGGGGAGTAGCTGAAGATCTTCGGGTTTCGTTTCCGCCGGCGGATATGCAGACCAAGCAACAGAATGAACGAGGCGAGAACGAGGTGAAAGAAGGCCGGCAGCGACTTCGCGAACCAGGCCTGATCGGCCAGAATGGTCAGGCCGGCCAACCAGCGGAAGGCCATGACGGCAAAGTAGGCGCCGCCGAAAACAAGACAAACCCGGTACTTCCACGGCCTTGCCCTTATCGTGCCGTTTCGCACCCTGTGCAGCACAAAACTCATCAGCCCGACAATGCCGAACTGGCTGGCGAGCAGGACCGGGTAGGGCAGCAAGCCGGTATGCCAAGCCTCGAATTCGGGAATCCAGTCCACGGGGAAAAGCGCCTGCAGCAATTGTGCGCATACACGCAGGACGAACAGAGCAGTCAACATGCTCATCAGTACCAGCGTAAGCCGGCTGCCTTTCATTCAACCCCCGTCTTGAATCCCCCCAAAGCTTACCAGCCGCCCGGAAAACGGCGAAGCCGGAGCAGAATCCTGAGGAGTCCGTGTACCTTGCGCGAGAGGTGCGCCCCGGGAGTTTCGGGTATCTTCCCTGACCGGGGCACCAGGAGACAAGCGGAGGGCAATGCGATGAAGAGATCACTGGCGAGGCTGGCGGCTGTGGCCGTTCTGGCCGGCTTGAGCGGGACGGCGCTGGGGCACGCCTATGTGCATATGACCCACATGCCGGCGGGCTGGTTCCATGATGTGGAGGTGCGGGTCCCGCACGGTTGCGGATCGGATCCAACGACCGAGGTGCGGGTGAAGATCCCCGAAGGCGTCATGCGCGTGACTGTCGCGCATGATCCTGAATGGAAGGCCGAGACGATCATGCGCGAACTCGATCCGCCGATTGAAATGGGCGAAGGTTACGAGATCAAGCAGACTGTGGACGAGATCGTGTGGACCGGGTCCGAACTGCCGACGCGGCGATTCGGACGCTTCATGTTCCGCGCGCTCCTGCCGGAAGAGCCCGGCCGCATCCTCTGGTTCAAGACGATCCAGCGTTGCGGCGAGGACAAGGAGCTGCGCTGGGACCAGGTGAAGACCGACGACAGCCAGCCAATGGGAGTATTCCTGCGCGTGGTGCCGGACTCCTCCCCGTTCGTGGTACTGACCGAGCCCGAGCGCTCACAATACGATTTCTGATCCTGAAGCCAAGCAGGGTGCGCTTGTCGTGCCCCGAATGAGGCCAGCGATGCAATGAGTCGCAAAAGGGGACCGAAGCGGCGAACGGCGTTGAATCGGGCGCTGCTGACACTGCACAAGTGGGCGGGGCTTGCCGCGGGCGCGTGGCTGCTGGTTCTGGGCGTCAGCGGCATTCTGCTCGATCACGACGAGTGGCGCTGGCAGCGGCAGATGACCGTTCCGGAATCCTGGCTCTCCCCGCGAGTGGCGCGGCTGCTGCCGGCCACGGTCATGCGTTACGTTGCGGTGGACGAAGCACGGCCGAATCGGTGGCTGGGCGGTTCCGAGCGCGGCCTGTGGCTGACCGAGGACGGCGGCGAGAACTGGCGCGACGTTTCCTTTCCCGGGGGTGAAAAGCCACAGGTGCTGCGCTTCGTTCGCCCGGGCGACGGCAGCCTCGAAGGAATCGTCGTGGCCACCGACGACGGGTTGTGGCGAACAACCGGACAGGGCATGGGCATCGAGCGCTTCGCACTGAAGGGGACGCGCATCGGCAGCCTTGCCCGCGGCAGCCGCCCGGATGAACTGGTCGGGGTGGTGGGCCATGAAAGCGTTTTCCGCATCAGCCGCAGCGACCCCTCCCGGATTGAATGGCTCAATCTGGATCGGGTCACGGTGACGGGACTGCCGGAACAGGTCAGCGTCTATGACTTCGTCTTCGACCTTCACTTCGGCTACGGAATCTTCGGCCGCACGGCTTCAACGCTGATCAATGACCTGGGAGGCCTGGCGATGGCGGTCCTGGCCGTCAGCGGCTTTTTCTACTGGTTCCTGCCGTGGCGTTGGCGGCGCCGGTCCGGACCGGGACCCCGGGTGCGCCGCGAGACACACCGGTGGCTGTACCGCACCCATGCCACCGTGTTCGGCCTTCTGGCGCTCATACCGATCGTTTACCTGAGCGTGACCGGAATCATCCTGGATCACGTTGTCGGCTTCGGAAACTGGGCGCGGGACGTGCCGATGGATCGCTCGTCCCTGACGCCCGTCTATCAGTACCGGTCGCTCGGCGAGGAACTGGATCAGGTCGTGGCGTATCCCGGGGAGCCACGGCGGCTTAGCGTCAGCACCCGGCTCGGGCTGCTGCATACGGACGACGGCGGCAGAACCTGGGACGCCGACGTTGATACCGGCGGACAGGGCGGCAACCTGTTCCGCGTAGGGGACCGCGTGTTCTTCAGCAATAACCGCGGAATGCACCTTCAGCGGCGCGACGGCGAAACGGAATGGTCGCAGATCAACGGTCCGGCGACCATGATCAGCGACGGCGTATTGCTCGATTCCGCCGTCTATCTGAAGAACAGCAGGGGTTTTTACATGGAGCTGCCGTCGGGCTGTTTCGAACTGACGGACATGAAGTCACCGCAATTGTCGGGCGCCACTTTCTACCTGTTCGTGGTGGACGTGCACACCGGCAACATCATTCACGAGCAGTTCAAGTGGGTCAACGACCTCGTGGGCGGGCTGGCCGTGCTGCTGGTGCTGACAGGCCCCGTCCTCTGGTGGCGCTGGAAGAGCCGTTAGTCCCAGGCCTTCTCGGGATTGCGGAAGCGTTCGATCTGCCGTTGCTCAAAAGCGCCGGGGTCCGCCAGGATCGTGTCGCGCATTTGATCGGCGCCCAGGCCGGCAAAAATATGCCGCTCTCCAGCCTCGAAGGCATCGAACACGTCCCTTGCGTGTTCTTCCGGGGTAAGCAACGTGGGAATGTCGCGGGCCGACATGCGGGTTCTGACGCCGCCGGTATAGACGCCGGCGATATCCACGCCGGTCCCGTCGAGGTCGGCGCGAAGACCCATGGTCATGAGGGCCTGCGCGCCCTTGGCGGCGCAATAGCTCGCGTGTGACGGGAGGCAGAAAATCGCGCCGATGGACAGGATGTTGATCACGCCGCCCTCGCCGCGTTTCACCATGTCAGGCAAATACAGCCGGCACATTTCGATCGGCGAGAAGCAATCCGTTTCCATCACCTGACGCGCGTCGTCAAGACTGCTAGCGCGCAGGAAGCGCCGCTCATCCTCGTTCTCGCTGCCGGAAATTCCCGCATTGTTGATCAACAGGCTGGTATCGCTCGTCTGCCCGGCGACCGAGCGGCGCTGCGCGTCATCGTCGATATCCAGGACGAAACCGGTGATCCGCGACGGATCCAGGTCCACGACGGCCGGCAGGCTGGAGGCGTCCCGCGCCGTGGCGTACACCCTGCTCGCGCCCCTCTCCAGCAGCACCTTGACGAAACCCAGGCCGATGCCCCGGTTGGATCCGGTCACCAGCGCCACGCATCCTTCAATCTTCACAATAATTGCCTCGCAAGAATTCCAATCAAATCGTACTCTGCGGATCGGCTACGAATCCGAGAGCGCAGCGTCCAGGAATTGCCGCCACTGCCGAGCCTTGGCCTCCAGCGGCATGGCGGCATAGGCCGGGCTGGATGAAGGCAAGCGGCAAAGCTCTATCTCGCCCGGAAACCCATTCAGCCAGGCGCCAAAGTGCCTGCGAAAGGATCGATGCGCCTTGCCGCCATTGCATCCCACGGCGCGCAGGCCGGGCAATTCGCCGAACAGCGCAGGCAGATCGTTCGGGCGCTCCTTCCGAATGGCGGTGTCGAGGCTGCCTCGGCGCTCGGCCGCCTTGAGCACGTCCCAAAGCGCAATGCGCTTTCGCAGCAGGAACGCGCATTTGCGCTCATACTCAAGGGGCGGCAAGTCCCGCCCGAAAACGGCCCCAAGCAGCGCCCAGAACTGGTTCTGCGGATGACCGTAATACTGGCCCCGGCGCAGCGATTCGTCGCCCGGCAAGGATCCGAGAATAAGCACTCTTGCGCGCGGATCGAAGATCGGGGGAAATCCGTGCTTGATCTGCATCGCCATACCGCCGACCCTTCAGGACAGCGCCCCCGAACAGGCGAAACGATACGACAGCCGGCGCCGACGCGGACCCTCAAGTGCCCTCGAACAGGCCCACGTCGTAGAGGCCGGTGTCGGCTCGCAGCGGCTTGAGCACTTCCTGGTACTCCTCGCTGTTCCAGAACGCCTTGGCGGCTTCCAGCGAAGGCCAGCGCGATATGACGCAGGGGCGCTGGCCCCACATCTCGCCCTCCAGGACCGTTTCCGCGGGACCGCGCACGATGTACTCGCCCCCGCAGCGGCTGGTCAGCTCACCGGCGCGCTTTGAATACTCGATAAATCCTTCGGTGCGCTTGTCCACGCGCGCCGCAACAACGATGAACGCAGTCATTCAGTCCTCCTTCCTTTCCGGGATGCAGTCGATTTCGGCGACCCGCGGGCAACGATAGCCGAACGGGCGCGGTTTCTACAAACCGGGTTGGAAGGGCGAGGATTCGTTGAGGGCGGGGCGCCCTCGCGCCCAGGGGAAAAACAGGCGACAAGCTTGAGTGTGGGAACCCGAGAACCGGTCCTTCAAAGACCGAGGGTTTTTGCTCTTAAAGGAGGTGATCCAGCCGCACGTTCCCGTACGGCTACCTTGTTACGACTTCACC